>DATAOI010000087.1 GCA_036265815.1 Gemmatimonadales bacterium | reverse complement strand
GAGGGGAACGCCATCGCCATCACCGACCAGAGCAGCGCCTGCTTGCGGCCGAACTTGTCGCCCACCCAGCCGAACAGGGCCCCGCCCAGCGGCCGCATGAGGAAGCCGGCGGCGAAGGTGCCGAAGGCGGCGAGGAGCGAGGCGGTGGGGTTATGGGCCGGAAAGAAGTGGGTGCCGATCTGCTGGGCGAAGAAGCCGAAGAGCGCGAAGTCGTACCACTCGAGCACGTTGCCGGCTACGCCAGCGATGACGCCCCGGCGGACGGCACGCGGGGTGTGGAACTCCTGAGTGACCACCCCGGGCGGGATGATCGGGGGGACTGCGGTGGTCATGGTGTCGTCGTGGTGAAGGATGCCGGAGGTTAAGGCGTGCAAGCGTGGGGCGCCAGAGGCGCGGCTGCGGCCCTGAGCGAGAGGCAAGGCGTTAAACTATCCAAGGACTTTCCTCCCTCCGATTGCCGAGGTCTCCGATGGAACAGCTCATCCTCCTCCCCAGCCGCGCTTCGCGCCCGCGCTGGTGAACCTGCTGGTGGAGGGACTCTACAAGGGCGCAATGGTAGTGCTCGCCGGGGTGATGGCCGCGAGCCAGCTCGGCATCAACGTGGGCGCCGCGCTCGCCGGGATCGGGGTGGTCGGCATCGCAATGGGGTTTGCGGCGCAGGAGACCATCGCCAACATGATCGCCGGCTTCCTCATCTTCTGGGACCGGCCGTTCAAGGTGGGCGACTTCATCACGACCGAGGAGCAGTACGGCGAGGTGCGGGAGATCACCATGCGGACCACCCGGATCCGCACCATGGAGAACACCTACGTCGTCATTCCCAACAAGCAGATCATCGGCGACATGCTGGTGAACCACTCGCTCTACGGCGAGGTGCGGGTGAACGTACCGGTGGGGATTGCCTACAGGGAGAAGATCGCGGAGGCGCGCCGGGTCCTGCTGCCGGTGGCGCGGGGGGTGGCGGGCGTGCTCGGATCGCCCGGGCCGACCGTGGTAGCGACCGAGCTGGGCGACTCGAGCGTCCGCCTCGAGGTCCGGGTGTGGACCGACGATCCGTCCAGGAGCGGCGGCTCCACGCCGAGGTGCTCGAGGCGCTGCTCAACTTCCACAAACGGCATCCACCCGTCGGGGCGCCGCCCGGCACGCTGGTGTTCCCGGATGAGCGGGGCCCGGCCTCGATCCGCGTCATGATCTACGGGCCCGACGGGGTGGAGGAGCGCAGCGAGGTCGGCGTGGGGGACCTGCCCGCGGTGGTCGGCACGGACCGGGTCACTTGGATCGACGTGCAGGGGCTGGGCGACGAGGCGGTGCTCCGACGCCTCGCGGAGATCTTCGAGATCCACCGGCTCGCGCTGGAGGACGTGGTGAACGTCCCGCAACGGCCCAAGGCCGAGGCATACGACCGCCAGCACCTCGTCATCACCAGAATGATCCGCGCCGCCGCGGAAGGGCAGCTCGACGTGGAGCAGGTGAGCCTGTTCATCGGGCCCCACTACCTGCTCTCGATCCAGGAGCGGCGAGGAGACGTGTTCGATCCGGTGCGGGTGCGCATCAGGGCGGGCAAGGAGCTGATCCGGAAGTCGGGGCCCGACTACCTCGCGTACGCGCTGATCGACGCCATCCTGGACGGGTACTACCCGGTGCTGGAGCGGCTGGGCGACCGGCTCCAGGTCCTGGAGGAGCGCATCCTCCGCGCCGCGACCCGGTCGGGCCAGCGCGGGATCCACCGGGTGCGGTGGGACCTGCTCGTCCTCCGGCGCGCGGTGGGGCCGCAGCACGAGGCGGTGGCGGCCCTGGCGCGGGAGGAGAGCCCGCTGATCACTCCGACGGTGCGCCAGTACCTGCGCGACTGCCTCGATCACGCGGTGCAGATCCTCGACGTGATCGACACCTACCACGAGCTCGCCTCCAACCTGATGGAGATGCACGTGTCGAGCGTGAACCAACGCAGCAACGACGTGATGACGGTGCTCACCATCATGGCGAGCATCTTCATCCCGCTCACGTTCCTCGCCGGGCTCTACGGGATGAACTTCGACTACCTGCCCGAGCTGCACTACCGAAGGGCGTACCACACACTGCTCGCGATCATGGGGTTGGTGGCGCTCGGGATGCTGCTCTGGTTCCGGTGGCTGGGGTGGCTCGGGAGAGAGGGCGATGGGGCGGAGGAGGAGGACTGAGCAAGCGCGCCTCGGGCCAGCGATAGGGGGCCCGAGCGGCTGTGTATTACTACACACCTTGCAGTTAATACTGTGTGAGAGCAGAGACACCTGCGAATCGCCCCCGTCGCGGCCCGCGCAACCGGCGGGGTCGCGGCCAAGCCGGGACATCGCGCCCGTGGCCCACCCCGCATCGGACGGGTAGCTTGCATCCCATGCGCAGGCCATCCCTTTCATCATGGTGACTCTCCCCGAGCCGCGCGACCACCTCCAGGACGCGTTGCAAGATCGGTACGTGCTCGAGCGCGAGCTCGGCCGCGGCGGCATGGCCATCGTCTACCTGGCGCGCGACCTCCGGCACGACCGCCCGGTCGCCCTCAAGGTCCTCCTCCCCTCGCTCGCCCGCAGCCTCGGCGCCGAGCGGTTCTTGCGCGAGATCCGGACCGCCGCCCGGCTACAGCACCCGCACGTCCTCTCGGTCCACGACTCCGGCGAGGCCGGAGGTCAGCTCTGGTTCACCATGCCCTACGTCGAAGGCGAGACGCTCCGGCGGCGGCTCGAGCGCGAAGGGCAGATTCCGCTCGCCGACGCGCTCCGGATCGGGCGCGAGGTGGCCGACGGGCTCGACTTCGCCCACCGGCACGGCGTGATTCACCGCGATGTGAAGCCGGAGAATATTCTCCTGAGCGAGGGCCACGCGCTCGTAGCCGACTTCGGCATCAGTCGAGCGCTCGTCGGGGACGACGGCGGCGAGGCGCTCACCGAGACCGGCGTCTCGCTCGGCACGCCGGCCTATATGAGCCCCGAGCAGGCCAGCGGCCAGCCGGTGGACGCGCGGACCGACGTCTACGCCCTCGGCGCGGTGCTGTACGAGATGCTCGCCGGCGAGCCGCCGTTCACCGGGCCGACGCCACAGGCGATCATCGCCAAGCGCTTCCACACCGACGCGGTGCCGCTCCGAGCCCTGCGCCCCACCGTGCCCGAGCAGGTGGAGCACGCCGTGGCCCGCGCGCTCGCCCGGGTGCCGGCCGACCGGTTCGCCTCCGCCGCCGAGCTGGCGCGGGCGCTCGAGGGCGACGCGACGGCCGCGACCCGACCTCTCCCCGGCCGCACCGGCCTCCTGCTGCTCGGGCTGGGCCTGCTGCTCGGTGTCGGCGTGCTCTTCGGCTGGATCCATGCCCGGCGGGCCCAAGCGCCCGCCGACTCCGGCCTCCGGCGCGTCGCGGTGCTGCCATTCGACAACCTCGCCGCCGCGGACAAGGTCTACTTCGCGGAGGGCATCACCGACGAGATCCGCGGGAAGCTCGCCACGGTGCCCGGCCTCCAGGTGACCGCGCGCACCAGCTCGGCCCAGTACGCCGCGAGCACCAAGCGGCCCGAGGAGATCGGCCGCGAGCTGGGCGTGGCGTATCTGCTGAACGGAACCGTGCGCTGGGACCAGGAGGGCGGCCTGAGCCGCGTGCGGGTGAGCCCCGAGCTGATCGAGACGGCCACCGGCGCCACCCGCTGGCAGCAGTCGTTCGATGCGCCGATGACCGACGTCTTCCGGGTGCAGGCCGACGTCGCCGAGCGGGTGGCGCGCGAGCTGGGCGTGGCGCTCGCCGCCGGCGACCGGCGGCACTTGGAAGTCCCCCCAACCGGCGACCTCGGCGCGTACGATCTCTACCTGCGCGGCCGGTACGCGTGGCATCAGCGGACGGCGGCGGGGCTCGACCAGGCTCGCCAACTGCTCCAGCAGGCAGTGGCGACCGATCCCCGCTTCGCGCCGGCGCACGCGGCGTTGGCGGACGTGTTCGCGGTGCTCCCACTCTGGAGCGACCTCGCGCCGGATCAGACGTATCCGCGCGCCCGGGCCGCGGCCCTCGAGGCGCTCCGAATCGACAGCACGCTCGCGTCACCGTGGGCGGTGCTGGGCGACTACAACGCGATGTACGCCTGGAACTGGGCGGAGGCGGAGCGCGACTTCCGGCGGTCGCTGGCGCTCGACCCCAACAATGCCAACACGCATCATTGGTACAATGGCGACTACCTCCTGGCGGTGGGCCGGATGGACGAGGCCATTCGGGAGGCGCGGCGCGCCCGCGAGCTCGACCCGCTCAGCCTCACGATCAACGGGGGCCTCGGGCGAGCGCTCTTCAGCGCGGGGCGCGCCGGTGAGGCGCTCCCGGAGCTGCGGAACGTAGCGGCGATGGACACCACGTTCCCGCTCACCAACGAGTACCTGGGCAGCGCCTACATCGCGCTGGGGCGCTACGCCGAGGCGGTGCCGATCCTCCGCCGCGCCGTCGAGCCGGGAGTGCGGCTGTCGTCCACGCTCTCGATCCTCGGCTACGCGCTCGCGAAGAGTGGCGGGCGGGCCGAGGCCGAGGGGATCCTCAAGGAGCTGCTGGAGCGGCAGCGGCGCGGGTACGTCGCGCCCGTGAGCCTCGCGGTGCTCTCCGCCGGGCTCGGCGACACGGCGGAGACGTACACCTGGCTCCGGCGGGCGATCGAGGTGCGGGACCCGTTCCTGCTCTACAACTTCGCGAACTATCCGGTCATGACGCCGTTCCGACGGGACGTCCGAGGGCAGGCGATTCTGCGGGCGATGGGGCTGGACGAGCGGTAGAGCCGAGCGGCCTAGGGCACGGCAAGCCGCCCGACCTCGAAGCAGCACCGGAGCCGGTCCTCGGCGTCGCAGCACTTGGCCATGGGAACCCCCGCGAACTCGGTGAGCAGACTCTCCACCGCGTTGCACGCCTCGGGGTGCCGTTGCGTGGCAGCGGAGAGCGGACAGCCGTCGCCGCGGATATAAAGCTCGCCGTTGTGCTCCTCGACCCGCGCCTGCCCCCCGAGCTCGTTGAGCAGCGCACTCGCCGCTTCGGCCCGCTGGCGGAGATCGCCGGTCGGACGTGGCCGGCCGCCCATCAAGCGCCGGCCCACATCGCGCATCAACTCGTCGAACTCGGTGGGGTCCAGCCGCTCGTCGAGCACGTGCAGCAGTTGCGTGAGCACCGGCGCATATGCCCGCGAGAACACCAGCTCGGCTTCGGCGGTGAGGACGTAGGTACGCGCCGGCTTGCTCACGCCGCGGCGCGCCTCTCCCTGCCCCACCAGGCCGTCGCGCTCGAGGACGGCGAGCTGCTGCCGCACGGCGTTTCCGCTCAGGCCGAGGGCGTGGGCCAGCTCGTCCACGGTCATGGGAGCCCGGCGCAGCAGTCGCATGATCTGCCCGGCCGGGCTTTCGATCAATCGGTTCCAATACGGTACGCGCATCGACTCCTCAGTCATCGCGATTGGTGATGCGGCTCACCGCCGACCCGGAAAATTCTCCAGAACTTCCTGCATAATCTTGACCCAAAAGGGTCGCGCAGCCGAAAAAACCTAACTGGTACGAGCGGGTCGATGGTCCCCAGCAACGCAGTCGGCAGCGCCTCCGGTAATGCTTTCCGCCGCACCGGCCACGCCTCGTCCACACTCGGAAGCAGCCGTTCGACCCCTTCCGGTCCTGCTTCCTCCACGGGTATTCCCCATGCGACTCCCCCTGCTCTGCACCAGTGTCGCGCTCGCCGCCGCGCTGACGGCGTGCTCCGACTTCGGCACCACTCCGACCCAGGCGTCGCCCGGCGGCGAGATGGCGACCGACTCTCACAACGCGGTGGACGGCGCCGACTTCGGCTTCACCGACGGCTGGCTCGCCGGCCAGACGGTCCGCTTCTTCTACCATAAGCCGTTCTTCTGCCGGACGCCGGTGGAGGACGGGCTGCCGGTGGGCTCGACCACCGACTGCGAGGCCGGCTCCGACGGCACGGTGGACCCGCGCCCGGGCGGCGAGCTGCCTACGCTCTACGTGATGACCCCGCTCGGCTTCAGGCCAGACGAAGCGACGCTCCAGTGCCCCATCGTCGGACAGTGCATCAATCACCCCTCGACCATCGACCTGTCCCGGCTGTTCGGCGCCTCGGTGGCCAACGCGCCGCTGCCGGCGCACAGCCACATCATCGAGGAGCGGAGCGGCAACTGGTGGGAGCTGGAGGTGATCGGCGTCAAGGATCTGGCGACCTGGGATGCCGTGGTGGCGGGAAAGAGCCTGGAGACCGTGCGCGCGCTGCAGGCGGCGGACCCGGGCGCCGAACACATCACGTCGGACATTCCGACCAACACCTATCTGTTCTTCAGTGTCCGCCCGCATTGAGCGGCCCGAAGCCGCAACGTTGGCCGGCGGCGCCCTGGTGATGCTTGGCGCCTGGCTGCCGTGGCTCACCCTGTTCGCCGGCCTTCAGCGATACGGCGGTCTCATCGGCGGCCACGGACGCCTGCTGTTCGCCGGGGGAATCCTGGCCGCCGTCGCGAGTGTGGGGATGCTGGCCACCCGCCACCGCTGGATCCGGTGGACCACAGTGCTCCTGGGCCTGGGGCTCCTCGGCTTCGAGGCGTGGCTGGTGGCCGGCCTGTTCGAGACGCTGCATCGGGGCCTCGGCGCCATGCTGGTGCCGCGCCCGGGCCCCGGACTCTTCGTCGCCGCGCTCGGCATCGTGCTCGTCATTCTCGGCCCGGGTCTGGGGCTGGTCCGCGACCGCAGCGGGCGCCCGGCCCGGGCCTGAAGTGAGGAGAAGGGAAATGGAACTCCGACAGTTCGCCTGCCTCGCACTGGCCCTCGCCGTGGCCGCGTGCGGAGACGAGACCAGGCCCACGGAGCCGGGCGGCCGCGCCACGGACCCCGCGGCCTTCGCCCGGCGAGGTCCGCTCAATCCTGCCCTCGTGGCGCAGGGCAAGCAGATCTTCCGGTTCGAGACCTACGGCGACGAAAGCTTCTGGACCGACACGCTCCGCCTCCATCAGGTCATCCGCTCGTCCGTGAGCCCCGCGACCGCGCTATCCGTGGGCCTCAAGGTCGATGTGGACGCGCTCCCCGCCGAGGTGAAGGCGGGCATTCAGGATAAGTCGATCGACCTGAACAGTCCCGCGACCACGGTCACGCTGCTCAAGCTGGGTGCAGTAGTGGGTGTGATCGGAAAGGTGGACGCGAGCAACACGCTCACCAGCGTGGGCTTGAGCTGCGCGTTCTGCCACTCGACGGTGGACAACTCGTTCGGGCAGGGCATCGGACACCGGCTGGACGGCTGGCCCAACCGCGACCTCAACGTCGGTGCCATCGTCGCCTTGTCGCCGGTGCCGACGCCGGCGCAGAAGGCGGTGTACAACTCGTGGGGGCCGGGGATGTACGATCCGCGGTTCAACATCGACGGCAAGAACATACCGGTGGTGATTCCGCCCGCGTTCGGGCTCCGGCACGTGAAGCGGGAGATCTACACCGGGGACGATACCATCTCGTACTGGAATGCCTACGTGGCGATCACCCAGATGCACGGCCACGGGCGCTTCGTGGATCCGCGGATCAACGTGGCGGTCAACAACCCGCCGGAGCTGGTGGCGCCCAAGCTCCTGCCGCTCCGCGTCTACCAGTTCAGTCTCGAGACACCCGAGCCGGCCGCCGGGAGCTTCGACGCTTCGGCGGCGAAGCGCGGGCGGGCGCTCTTCAACAGTTCCGCCGGTTGCGCCCGATGCCATCTCGGATCGACCTATACCGACGTGAACGCCGGACGGCTGCATACCGCCGCGGAGGTCG
This sequence comes from Gemmatimonadales bacterium, assembly GCA_036265815.1. Classification (NCBI taxonomy): domain Bacteria; kingdom Pseudomonadati; phylum Gemmatimonadota; class Gemmatimonadia; order Gemmatimonadales; species Gemmatimonadales bacterium. The sequence goes on along the minus strand of DATAOI010000087.1, from coordinate 127,642 downwards.
GGCAAGATCCGGTGTATGCGGAACGGAGCGCGACTGGGCTCTATCGGACCACCCCGCTCCGCGGGCTGTGGCACCCGCCGCAGCTCGCGGGGCCCTACTTCCACGACGGCAGCGCCGCAACGCTCGAGGCCGCGGTCGAGCACTACGTGGAGCGCTTCGGGCTGTCGCTCACGGCACGGGAGCGGGCCGATATCGTGGAGTTCCTCAAGACGCTGTGAGGGCCGCGCGCGAACACCGCGGTGAAGTCGGCAAGGTTGGTGACGCCGGTTCCGGTGAACGACGAGTTCAGGCGATCGCCGTTGGCGGCCACCGGTCGAAGCAGACATGGTCCGCTCGATTTTGGTGTGTCCGGGTTCAGTGTGACCCGTTCCTCGTCGAACAGCAACGTCCCATCCGGCAGCACAGTCACACGCGCCGTTCCCAAGACCCGAGCTTGGCCACCGCTCACCAGGTCGACCACGCCCTGGACCGTGACGTGAGCGACCAGGGCAGCTCCAGGCCGAGGGGCAAGGGACACGGAGGTTGCCTTCCCGGTGCCGGTCGCGATGACCGGAGCCCCGACCAACTGGCACTGCCCCGTGACGGGTCCCTCTCCAAATTCGAGAACGACGAGGCTGACATCCTTGCCGGATACGTGAAACAGGGCCCCGCCCTGGGGCGTGAGGATGACCTGCCCGATCAAGTTGTTGCCGTGGCCAAAGGGGTCGGCGCGGACGTCTTAGGCGGTGGTCCCGGGATCAAAGCCGACCAGATTCCCCGCTGCTTGCTCCGCCTCTCGACACCAGTGCGCCAGGGCTGCATCTTTCAGCCACTCCCAGTCCAACGCTCGCTCCACCTGCCGGATCGCCGCCCCAGACGGCGCGAGGATCGCCATGAGCAGCCTGCCCCTCCGGGTCTCGGGAGCGCTGTCGGCCCAGTATCGCCTGGAGCAGGAGATCGGCGCTGGCGGCATGGCCACGGTCTATCTGGCCGAAGACCTGCGCCACGACCGGCGGGTCGCGGTCAAGGTGCTCCGCCCCGAGCTTGCGGCCGTGATCGGCGCCGAGCGCTTCCTGGCGGAGATCAAGCTCACTGCCAACCTGCAGCACCCCCACATCCTGCCGCTGTTCGACTCGGGCGAGGCGGATTCGTTCCTCTACTACGTGATGCCCTTCGTGGAGGGCGAGAGCCTGCGCGACCGGCTCACCCGGGAGAAGCAGCTCCCGGTGGACGACGCCGTCCGCATCGCCTGCGAAGTGGCCTCCGCCCTCGATTACGCCCACCGCCATCGCGTGATCCACCGCGACATCAAGCCGGAGAACATCCTGCTGCACGACGGGCGCGCGCTGGTGGCGGACTTCGGCATCGCCCTCGCCGCGAGCCAGGCCGGCACCCGGATGACCGAGACCGGCATGAGCCTCGGCACGCCGCACTACATGAGTCCCGAGCAGGCCATGGGCGAGCGCGAGATCACCGCCCGCTCGGACGTCTACGCCTTGGGCGCGGTGCTCTACGAGATGCTCACCGGCGACCCGCCGTTCACCGGCTCGACCGCGCAGGCCATCGTCGCCCGGGTGGTGACCGAGAGTCCTCGGCCGCTCCTGCCCCAGCGGCACACCATTCCGCCGCACGTGGAATCGGCGGTGCTCACGGCATTGGAGAAGCTGCCGGCCGACCGGTTCGCGACGGCGGCGCAGTTCGCCGACGCACTGACGACACCGGGGGTCACGAGACAGGTCACGAGCCGGACCATCCCCCTCGTGGCCGCGAGCCGCGGCAGTGCACGGGCCCGGCTGCGCGATCCGCTCACCATCGGACTCGCGGTCCTGGCGGCGGCCGGGCTTGGGCTGGCCGGCACGCTCATGTGGCGGTCCCGGCCTGAATCTTCCGTGCCGACGGTGCGATTCCTCTACACCGGCAGCGACAGCGCGACGGTCGCGTCGGACTGGGCTCCCTGGCCGGCCGCCATCTCTCCCGATGGCTCGCTGCTCGTCTACCCGGTCAGCCAGCCTGGCGGAACGGACATCCTCTACGTCCGCCGCGCGGACCAGCTCGAGGGTCATGCGATTCCCGGCACGAACAACGGCAACCAGCCGCTGTTCTCCCCGGACGGACGCTGGATCGCGTTTGAAGCCAACAACGTGGACAAGAAGGTGCGGCTCGACGGAAGCGCCCCGGTCCGGATCGCCACGGGGGGCGCCGACAACGGCGCGGATTGGACGACAAGCGACGAGCTGGTGATCGGGTCCGGCATCAGCGCGCACGGACTCTCGAAGGTGAGCGTTGCCGGAGGCGACCTGGTGCCCTTCACCGCTCCCGACTCCGCGCATGGCGAATTCGATCATCTCTGGCCCATCGGAACCCCCGACGGCCGGTCGGTCGTGTTCGTGATCTGGCACGGCGCCCTGCCGACCTCCGAGCTGGCCATGGTTTCGCTCGACGGGGGCCCGGTCGTCCGGCTCGGCCTCAAGGCGATCCGGCCGCTCGCGGTGGTGGACGACGCGCTGGTGTACGTCCTGGCCGATGGGGCCGTGATGGCGGTACCGCTCGATGTCGTCCATCGGCGGGTGACCGGCAAGCCGGTGCCGGTGCTCGATCCGGTGCCCGTGATCGGCGCGTTCAACGGCAACTCCGCCGTGTTCGTCTCGCGGGGAGGCGCGCTGGTGACGGGGCTGGAGGCGGCACGGTCCCAGCTCATGTGGGTCGGGCGTGACGGGACCAGCCGTCCGGTCAGCCGCGAGCTGCGGAGCTTCGACTCCCCCCGGATCTCGCCCGACGGCCGCCACATCGCGGTTCTGGTGACCGACGGCCCCAAGACCGACATCTGGGTCGACGACCTCGAGACCGGCACGTTGTCTCGCCTCACCAGCTCGGGCAACATGACCATCGCCGAATGGAGCCGGGACGGACGGAGCGTGATCTATGCGGCTCCGGGAAACGGATCGAACTGGGCGGTGTGGCGGCAGTCGCTTGGCGGCGGAACCACCCCTGAGCTGCTGGTGGAGCAGCCCCTCCTGGCGCCGGTCGCGGACCTGGCGCCCGACGGCCACACCGTGCTGCTGCAGACCTTGACGGCGAGCACCTGGGACCTGCAGAGCATGAGGGTAGACTCGACCCGCGCCCTCAAGCCGTTCAACGTCACGCCGGCCTCTGACCTGGACCCGCGCTTCTCGCCGGATGGACGGTGGGCGGCCCTGACGACCGACGAATCCGGCGCTTTCGAGGTGTACGTCCGCTCGTATCCGGAGCCGACCGTCAAGATCCAGGTGTCGGTGGGGGGCGGCGCGGGGGCGATGTGGTCAGCCGATGGCACCCGACTGTACTACTCGGTCGGAAACGCGATCGTCGAGGCCAGGCTGGCCACCAGCCCGGACCTCCGCGTGCTCTCCCGAGACACCGCATTCAGCGGAGTTCCCCACTCCGGCGGCTCGGCGAACTACGACATCACCCGCGACGGATCACGGCTCGTGCTCCCGCGCACGCGATCCACCGCCTACCCGCTGGTGGTGGTGCCCAACTGGCGGACCGAGCTGCGCGAGCGCATGGCGGCGAATCGGAAGTGACGACGCCCGGAGGGAAGGGGAGTTGCCCCCTTCGCTGCGCTCAGGGAGACAAAAACACACCCCTAGGCGGCCGTACTGGCTGGCTGGCCTGGACCGCACGGTGATCGTCTTCGGGCGTTTGGGGATGGAGAGCGCAAGGAGCTCCGGGGCTGGCTCAGGATGACGAGCTTCGTGGACTCGCTTGACTCGCCGCCTTCCCCGCACGAGCCGCTACTTCCCCGCCTGCCTCGCCATGTACGCCGTTACCGATCCGTTGCCACTTGTTGAGCGCGCCGATGCGGAAGCGGCGCTGTCTCGACTGCGCTGAGTAAGGCCACGCGGCGTGCCGCCGAGAGAGAGCGCCCGGCGCATCGGCTGCGCCGGGCGCATTTCCCCAGCCGGTCCACTCAGTGCGTCCAGACCGGCGACCCCTCCCCGACGCTGGTATGGGTAATCCGCGTCTGGCTTCCTCCCGTCGCGGTCATGGTGTAGATCTGCGCCGCCCCCACCCGCGAGCTCAGGAATGCGAGCTTGGTTCCGTCCGGCGAGGCAGCGAGGGCGGGCGATTTCAGCTGATCTGCAAGGTGCCCTGCGGCGGCGACGCGATCCGGAAGTTGAAGCGCTGCTGCACGAGCTGGCGCACCGGCCGTCCGCCGCGCGTGGCCGGCCGGAACCGCATGGCGCCGAGCGCAGTGCGCACCGACTCGGTGAACAGGGGATCGTCACTCTCCAGCACCCGCACGGAGGCCATGTCCACCGCGCCCGTCGTGTCCACCACGAAGGTCGCCTGCACGTGGCCTTCCTTTCCCAACGCGCTCAGCTTCGGCGGGTAAACGGGCGCCGCGCTCCCCTCGTAGCGTTCCACCATCCGCTCGACCTCGAGCATGGTGAAGACGCTGTCGGACAGCCGGGCCGGGTGGCCGAGCGGCGCCAGGCCGAACGCGCTGCTCCGCTCACCCGGGCGCTGCCGGAGGTAGGGGCGCCCGCCGGTGCGGGTGCCGCTGCCTGCACCATCGAGGACTGCTCCCTCCGCGTAGTACCCGCCGGGCTGGCCCACCTGGAACGACGCGGTCTGGCCGGCGGGCGGCGCCTCGCGCCGCTCGGGCGGCAGGAGCACGAAGGGCACGGCGATGGGCTCGCGCCCGGTGAGCACCTGAGCGCCATCGATCACGCCCACGGCGAGCCAGATGAGGCTTGCGTGGAACAGGAGGCTCGCGAAGGCGCACTCCGCTGTCTGGAGGTGCCGCTGGTCGGACTCGATGAGGTGAAGGCGCATGCCCCGACCCTGGGTGGGAGGCCACAGCGCTGCTCCCAGATATGACGACCAGGCTGCGCGGGGAGACACGTCGGGCGTGCTTGACAGCGCTCCGGCGCCGGTCATAATGGACGTGTCGTCCGCAGGACTCGTTCACTCCCAGGCAGGAGCTCAGATGTTCAGCGCATGCACCGTCGCAACCATCATGACGGGCGGCCTGGCCGTTGCCGCCTGCGGCACCGATAGCGTACCCACCGCGCCCGAGACCGGCTCGTCCCCGTTCTTCCGCACCGAGAAGAGCCCGTCCGGCCCGGGCGCGCAGGTTTCCCGCTCGAACGGCCAGTTCTTCGCCACCTTCAAGGCGCCCGGTGCGCCGTACTTCGTGGCCATCGGCGCCACCGCGAGCGCCGCGGCGGATTTCTGCACTGGCGGCGACCCGGAGTTTGGCGCCTCGAAGGACTTGTTCGTCGAGGCCCCCAATGGCAACGTCAACTTCGTGTTCAAGTCGGATGGCAAGGTTCCCCTCCTTCTGTTCCCGGCGGGCACCGAGAGCATCTGTGACGGCTCGCCGGTCGCCGAAGGCACCGGGCTCTATACCGACATTTCTTCGAACCTCTTCGGGGGGCACGGCCGCGGGACCTCCGGCTTCCGGATCCGCGGTCAGGTGAGGGACCAGGCCGGCGACAAGCACCACGTACTCGTGGTGGTCCAGTCGCAGCTCGGACCGACGGGATTCAACGATCTCGTGGTGAAGATCAAGGTGAACTGAGGGGCGCGCTCGCGGGTAAGATCCTAGGCCATGCTTCTGAAGCACCTGCAATACCTCACCGCGCTGGCACGCGAGCGGCATTTCGCCCGGGCCGCCGCCGCGTGCCAGGTGACCCAGCCCACGCTTTCCGCCGGTATCAAGCAACTGGAAGAGCAGCTCGGCCTGCTGGTGGTACAGCGGGGCCATCGATTCGAGGGTCTCACCGTGGAAGGCGAGCGGGTGCTAGCATGGGCCCAACGGATCACCGCGGACGCGGAAAGCTTGGAGCAGGAAGCCAGCCGCCTGAGGGAGGTGCTCGAGGGTCGGCTCCGGTTGGGCGTGGTTCCGGCGGCTCTCCCGGCGGTCCCGATCCTGGCATCGCCCCTGGCACGACGCTATCCCGGCGTTACCCTGACGATCGTCTCTACCTCTTCGGCGGACATCCAGTTGGGGCTGGACGAGTTCCGCTTCGAGGCCGGTATCACCTACCTGGAGAACGAGCCGCTCTTGCGGGTTCGGACCATTCCGCTCTACCGGGAGCAGTACCTGCTGATCACGCCGGCCGGGGGACCGCTGGCCGGGCGCACTCGGGTCACCTGGCGAGAAGCGGCGTCGCTGCCGCTCTGCCTGCTGACGCCTGACATGCAGAACCGGAGAATCCTCAACGCGCACTTTGCCCAGGCCGGCGCCAGCGTGACTCCCTCGCTGGAGACCAACTCGGTGTTCACCCTGTGCACCCTGGTGCGGTCGGGCTACTGGTCGAGCGTGCTGCCGTACGGCTTCCAGCCGCTCCTCTCCGGGGCCGATGGGGTCGCCCTCCTGCCGCTCGAGGCGCCGGCGGCTGCCCATACCGTTGGCCTGGTCGTGTCCGACCGGCATCCGCTTCCGCCAACCGCGACCGCCCTCTTGGACGTGGTGACTGGGTTGGATTGGTCTCTGGTTGAGGGTGAGACGGGCGGGAGTTGATAGACCAGCTCTATCAGGTGATATAAGTAGTGATTTGATGGTATCTTGGGCCAAGGGTCACCTGCAAGCATGGCCAATCCAGGGTAGATTCCCGGTGTGCGCTGGGGCCCACTAGGTTAAGGAAACCCATGACAGCCGGTCTCCCCGTACTTGGATTCGTCGGTTCGAGCGGCAGCGGCAAGACCACCCTGCTGGAGCAGGTAGTCGAGTTGCTCACCGACGCGGGTGTGCGGGTCGCCGTGCTGAAGCACGCGAAGCTGGGGTTCGATATCGATTCCAATCCGGGGAAGGACAGTCACCGGCTGCGCGCCGCCGGGGCCGACCAGGTATTGGTGGCTTCGCGGGACCGCTGGGCGCTCATGGCGCAGCAGGCCGACCCGCTCCGGGAGCCGTCCCTGCAGTCGATGCTGGGCCATCTCGATGCGACCGTGCTGGACGCCGTGCTGGCCGAGGGGTTCGGGCACGAACGCTATCCCAAGATCGAAGTCTACCGGCCGGCCCAGGGGCGTGCGCCCCAGTGCTGGCCCGACGATCCGTCGGTGATCGCGGTGGCCAGCGACAGCCCGCTCACCACCGCACCGGCTTCCTGGCTCGATCTCAACGATCCGCTGTCGGTGGCCTGGTTCGCGGCCGGGCACCTGGGGCTTTCGGCATTCCATGGAACCTGCCCGGAGGCAGGGCGGCACTCGCTGCCGCGGAAATGACGCGGAAATGAAGTGAAGGAAGTAGTGGAGTGGTAGGCATTCTGGTTTCACACCGGGAGGATCTTGCATGGCGATGAAGTACACCCGACTCACCGAGCCACTGGTCCGAGAGGGCGGAGAGCTGCGTCCCGCCAGTTGGGACGAGGCCCTGGATCGTGCCGCGGAGGGGTTCCGCCGCACCATCGCGCGGCACGGCAGCGACGCGATCGGGACCTTCAGCTGCTCGAAGGCCAGCAACGAGGTGAATTTCCTGGCCCAGAAGCTGGTCCGAGTCGGGTTTGGCACGCACAACATCGATAGCTGTAACCGAACCTGACACGCTCCTAGCGTCGTCGGTCTGGCGACGGTCTTCGGTGCCGGTGGGGGCACCAGCTCCTACCGAGAGGTGGAAGAGACGGACGTCGTCTTCCTCTGGGGAGCGAACGCCCGGGAAAATCACCCGATCTTCTTCCATCACGTTCTCAAGGCGATCCACAACGGGGCCAGGCTCTACGCGATGGACCCCAGGCGGACCCCGTCGGCGCAGTGGGCCGACCACTGGCTCGGACTCAATGTCGGCAGCGACATCGCCCTGGCCAACGGGATGGCCCGGGAGATCATCCATGCTGGCCTGGCCAATCATGCTTTCATCGACCGGGCGACCACCGGGTTCGAGGCGTATCGCGCGTGCGTGGAGCCCTACACACTCGAGGTGGCCGAGAGGGAGACCGGGGTGCCCGCCGAGGTCATCCGGGAGGCGGCGCACACCTACGCCCGGGCCGATCGCGCGGTGATCTGTTGGACGCTCGGCATTACCGAGCACCACAACGCGGTCGACAACGTGCTGGCCCTGATCAACCTGGCTCTCCTCACGGGCCACGTCGGGAAATATGGCTCGGGCGTCAATCCGCTCCGGGGCCAGAACAACGTCCAGGGCGGCGGCGACATGGGAGCCATCCCGAATCGCCTCGTCGGGTTCCAGGATTGGACCAAGGATCCCGCGGTCCGGGCGCGGTTCCAGCAGGCTTGGGGGGTGACGCTGAAGCCGGGCTACGGCTTGAACGTGACCGAGATGTTCAATGCGGCCGAGCGGGGTGAGCTCCACGCGATCTACGCGATCGGGGAGAATCCGGCGCAGGCCGAGGCCGATCAACATCGCACGGTGAAGCTGCTCACCGGGCTGGACCACCTTGTGGTGCAGGACATCTTCCTGACCGCGACGGCCCGGCTGGCTCAGGTCGTTCTTCCGGCGTCGTCCAGCTGGTGCGAGGCGGAAGGCACGGTCACCAACAGCGAGCGGCGGGTGCAGCGGGTGCGCAAGGCACTGGAGGCGCCGGGTAATGCCCGGGACGATGTCTGGATCATCTCCGAATTGGCCCGCCGGCTGGGGCACGACTGGGGCCAACCGAGCGCCGAGGATGTGTGGAATGAGGTCAGACGTCTGGCGCCGATCTTTGCCGGGATGAGCTACGATCGGCTCGAGCGCGAGGGCGGGCTGCACTGGCCCTGCTACGACGCGAGCCATCCAGGAGAGCTCTTCCTGCACAGCCGGCTCTGGGCGGACCCCGTTATCGGGCCCCTGGCCCCATTCTCGGTCGTGGAGCACGACCCACCGGTCGAGCGACCGGACGCGGAGTACCCCTTCACTCTCACGACCGGCCGCCGGCTCGACTCGTACAATACCGGCGTGCAGACCGGCGGATATACCTCGCCGCTTCGGCGGGGAGAGTCGCTGGACATCTCTCCCGAGGACGCGGAGCAACTTGGCGTCCTGAACGGCGATCCGGTGCGGGTGACCTCCCGGCGCGGCAGCGTGGTCGCGCCGGCGCGGATCGATCGCTCACTCCGGGCCGGGCTCGTGTTCATGACGTTACACTTCCAGGACGAGGTTCGAACGAACCTGCTGACGATCGACGAGACCGATCCCAAGTCGGGCACCGCGGAGTTCAAGGCGTGCGCCGTCCGGGTCGAGCCGATCCGGTCGGCGGAAATGGTAGGGTCGGCGGTGGACGCCGCGCGCACAGGAGAGTAAGTGGATCTTCGCTTGATGGACGCCATCCCCACCCAGGAGGAGCGCGAGGCGCTCGATCTGTTCCTCGGCGCGCCCCAGTCGGGCTGGGAGGGCGGCCTGCGGGACGAGCGCGACGCCTACACCGCCGGGGGAGGCCACGAGGCGCGGGCTCGGCGGCATCTGCTGCTGCCAGCGCTGCAGGCGATCCAGTCGCGCATCGGCTGGATCAGCGAGGGCGCGCTCAACTACGTCTGCGAGCGGCTCACCATTCCGCCGGCCGACGCCTACGGCGTCGCCACGTTCTACGCGCTCCTCTCGACCGTGCCCCGCCCGCGACGCGTCCTCCACGTGTGTGACGATATCGCCTGCCGGTGCAAGGGCGCCGCGGAGCTGTGCGAGCAGCTCGAACGGACCGTGGGTCCCGCCTATCATCATGGGCCCGACGGCGACCATGTCGTCTTCGCCGAGAACGACGCCGTCTGGCTCCGGAGCCCGTGCCTCGGGCTCTGCGATCAGGCGCCGGCCGCGCTCGTGACCGTGGCCGACGCCAAGCCGATCGAGCGGCTCTTCGGGCACGCCGACCTCGCGGGCCTGCAGCGCCTCCTGGCCGGCGAGCTGGCCGCGAGCCTCGAGCCGCGCGGGCGACTGCCGCAGGCGGGCGACCCGTTCCTCCGGCTGCTCCGGCGAGTGGACGTCATCGATCCCACCAGCCTCGATGAGTACCGGGCGCACGGCGGCTACGAGGCCCTGCGGACCGCCCTCAAGCGCGGGCCTGAAGCTGTCATTCGGGAGGTGACCGACGCCAAGCTGATGGGACGCGGCGGCGCCGCCTTTCCGACGGGGAGGAAGTGGGACGCAGTGGCGCGCCAGCCGGTCCGTCCGCACTTCCTCATCTGCAACGCCGACGAGTCGGAGCCGGGCACCTTCAAGGACCGGGTCATCATGGAGGGCGACCCGTTCAGCCTGGTCGAGGCGATGACGATCGCCGCCTACGCGACTGGCTGCGAGCAGGGTTTCATCTATATCCGCGGCGAATACCCGCTAGCGACGGAGCGGCTGCAGCACGCGATCGACACCGCCCGGGCGCGCGGCCTCCTCGGCGACGACGTCATGGGGTCCGGTTTCCGGTTCGATCTCGAGATTCGGCGGGGCGGTGGGGCCTACATCTGCGGGGAGGAGACGGCGGTCTTCAACTCGATCGAGGGTTTGCGCGGCGAGCCGCGGAACAAGCCGCCGTTCCCGGTCCAGGTCGGCGTGTTCGGCAAGCCGACGCTGATCAATAACGTCGAGACGCTGGTCAATGTCCTCGAGATCCTCCGCATCGGCGGCCCGGCCTACGCGGCGATCGGCACGCCCGGCTCGACCGGCCCGCGGCTCTTCTGCCTCTGCGGCAACGTGACGCGGCCCGGGGTGTACGAGGTGCCGTTCGGCACTACGCTCCGGCAGATGCTGAACATGGCGGGCGGCGTCGCAGATGGGCGGCCGCTCCAGGCGGTGCTCCTGGGCGGCGCGGCGGGCATCTTCGTCCGGCCCGACGAGCTGGACATGCCGCTCACCTTCGAGGGCACCCGCGCGGCCCAGGCGACGCTCGGCTCCGGCGTCATCATGGCCTTCGACGACAGGATCGATCTCGTGCCGATTCTCCTGCGCATCGCGGCCTTCTTCCGCGACGAGTCATGCGGTCAGTGCGTGCCGTGCCGGGTCGGCACTGTTCGACAGGAGGAGGCGCTCCATCGCATCCATTCGAGGCGCACGCGAGGTGACACGACCGGCGAGCTGGCGCTGCTCGATGAGATCGGCCTGGCGATGAAGGACGCATCCATCTGCGGCCTCGGGCAGACCGCCTACAGCGCCGTCGAGTCGGCGATCAAGCGGCTCCAGCTGTTCGATGGGAGCGCCCGATGACCGGGGGGCGCCAGATGATGTTGACCGGGGAGCGCCCGATGATCGCGTCCGGCACCCTCCTCATTCCCCTCCAGCCACCACCCCGCACCGTCGAGCTGACCATCGATGGCGAAACAGTGCAGGCGCCCGAAGGCAGCACCATCCTCGACGCGTGCCGGCGGCAGGGCAAGGAGATCCCCACGCTCTGCTACCTCGACACGCTCCACCCGGTCAACGTGTGCCGCGTATGCGTCGTCGAGGTCGAGGGGTCCCGCGTGCTCGTGCCCTCCTGCTCCCGCCCGGTCGAGGCGGGGATGGTGGTGAGGACCGACTCCGAGCGGGTACGGCACAGCCGGAAGCTGGTGCTCGAGTTCCTGGCCTCGTCGGTGGATCTCTCCACCACGCCGGACGTGGACCGGTGGATCGACGACTACGGCGCGCATCCCGAGCGATATGGCCCGCCGGCGCCGCCGATGCCGGCCGGTCTCCGCGACAGCCTCCAGCCGGGGCACCACGCGCCCCCGGACCCGGACTACGCCGCCACCGTCATCCAGCCGGTGAAGGTGGACAACGAGCTGTACGTCCGCGATTACGGCAAGTGCATCCTCTGTTACAAGTGCGTCGAGGCCTGCGGGAAGGATTGGCAGAACACGTACGCGCTGACGGTCGCGGGACGCGGCTTCGACGCGCGGATCTCAACCGAGTTCGCGGTCAAGCTGCCCGAATCGGCCTGCGTCTACTGCGGCAACTGCATCGCGGTCTGTCCCACGGGCGCGTTGATGTTCAAGAGCGAGCGAGATCACCGCGACGCGGGAACCTGGGACGAATCGCGCCAGACGGTGACCAGCACCATCTGTCCCTACTGCGGAGTGGGCTGTAACCTCGAGCTCCACGTGCAGGACAATGAGATCGTGAAGGTGACGTCGCCGTTGGACCACGAAATCACCCGAGGGAATCTCTGTATCAAAGGGCGGTTCGGCTGGCGGTATGTACAGAATCGCCCCCCGGAGGCGCGGGGGGATGGCCGCAGGACGCCGGAGGGACGCGGATCCTGAGGCGGACGTCACCGGCGGCGAATGGCGCTGGACGGATCAGAACTTGACTTGGGCCTGGGTGATCAGCTGCCCATGGCGGGTGCCCGGCGTGCCGATCTTGCGCGAGACGTAGTTCGCGAGCAGCCGCACCTTGCCGCCGACGAACTCGACGTTGACCCCGCCGGTGGTCGCCCGGTTCCGGAGCCCTTCGCTGACGGCCGAGCGTCGGAACTCCTCCTGCTTGAGCACCAGCTGCACCCATGGCAACGCCCGATAGGTCGCCTGACCGTACCACCCCTTGTCATCCAGCGCCCCTCCGTCGCGGTGCTGCCCGATGTACTCGCCTTTGAGCGCGGCTCCCTCGTATTCCACCCCGGCATCGACCCCATAGCGGGTGCTGTCCGACCCGTACCGCGCCAGGTTGGCGCCGATCGTCACATAGGCCACCGGCCGCGCGGCCGCTCGCCCGACCCAGAGCAGGGTCGAATCGGCATTGGCGGTGACGTTCTGCCCCTCACCGTTGAACACGCCGAGCAGGCGGCCTGGGGAGTCGCATGGTGGCACTTTCGATGGAGGTTAGGGACGAAATCGGCAGGTTAGGGACGAAAGCGGGTTGAATTTCACGGAGACGCAAGTATCATAAGGATTACTATGGGACTTTTAAATGCCGATCAGGCCGCTTCGTACCTCCACCTCAACGTCAAGCGCATCCAGGCCCTCGCCCGGGCCGGCAAGCTGCCGGGCCGCCGGGTGGGACGGAAATGGCTGTTCGATGAGCGGGATCTCGACTCCGCCCTCGGGACCGAGCCCCGGTCCGAGGCGGGCGGGCTCGATCTGAGCGCCAGAAATCAACTGCGCGGCCGGGTGGCGGGACTCAACATCGAAGGCCTGATGGCCGAGGTCCGGATCCAGATGGCGGACCAGGAGCTGGTTGCCGTGATCACCCGAAGCTCCGCCGAGCGACTGCGGCTCAAGGTCGGCGAGGTAGTGTTCGCCGTCATCAAGTCCACCGAAGTGATGATCGCGAAGGGCAGCACATCATGAGCGCTCTACTCCGGGCCGCGCTGGCCGCCTTGGGCCTGGCGATCCCCATCACGGGCCCCGCGACGGGTGCGCCCGCCGCACTCACGGTGTATGCCGCCGCCTCGCTCACCGAGCCGTTCCGTGAGCTGGGCCGGTCTCTGGAGCAGCGCCACCCCGGCATTACCGTGCAGTTCAACTTTGCCGGGTCGCAGCAACTCGCCGCCCAGCTGGAGCAGGGCGCCCCGGCGGATCTGTTCGCCTCCGCCGACCAGCGCTGGATGGACTACGTCAAGGACAAGGGGCTGACCGAGGGCGAGACTTCGGTCTTCACGCGCAACCGGCTGGTCGTGATCGTGCCGCGCACCAATCCGGCCCGGATCGGGAGCCTGCAGGACCTGGCCCGGCGCGGGACCAAGCTGGTGCTGGCCGCCGAAGCGGTGCCGGCCGGCAGGTACAGCCGGGAGGCGCTCCAGAAGCTGGCCGCCGCGCCGGGCTTCCCGCCGGGATACGATCGCGGGGTACTCGCCAACGTGGTGTCACAGGAAGAGAACGTGAAGAGCGTGGTGGCCAAGGTGCAGCTCGGCGAGGCCGATGGGGGGATGGTCTACCGTTCGGACGTGACCCGGGCGGTCTCCCGCTACGTGCGGGTGTTCGAGATCCCCGACGTCTACAACGTCATTGCGAGCTATCCGATCGCCCTGCTCAAGTCGGCCCGGAACCCCGACGCGGCGCGGCAGTTCCTGGAGCTGGTCGCGAGCGACGAAGGACAACGCGTTTTCCAGCACGACGGTTTCCTGCCCGCCGCCGCCGCCGCACCGGCCGCGGCCCAGCCCTGACCCGAAACCTGGTGCTGCGCGTCGCCGGCGTGGCACTGGGCGGCGGGCTGATCCTGCTGCTCGGCCTCCCGATTCTCAGCCTGGTGCTGCGGGTTCCCCCGGGTACCCTGCTCGCCAGGCTGGGGGAGCCGCTCATCCTCCAGGCGCTCCGGCTCAGCCTGCTCACCAGTCTCGCCTCGACCGTCATGGTCGTCCTCCTCGGTCTTCCGGTCGCCTTCCTGCTGGCCACCTCCGAGTTTCGCGGCAAACGCGTGCTCGAGGCGTTCATCGATCTGCCGATGGTGCTTCCGCCAACCGTGGCCGGCGTAGCCCTGCTCACCGCATTCGGCCGGGCCGGCCTGGCCGGGCGAGCGCTCGGCGCGGTGGGGATCAGCCTGCCCTTCACCACGCTCGGGGTGGTGGTGGCGCAGTCGTTCGTGGCGGCGCCGTTCTTTGTCGCCGCGGCGCGCGCGGGATTCGCCGAGGTGGACCGGAAATACCTCGACGCCGCCGCCACGCTCCGCGCCCCGCCGGGCTACGCCTTCCTGTCGGTCATGGCCCCACTCGCCGCCCCTGCCCTGCTGGCGGGCGCGGCCATGAGCTGGGCCCGGGCGCTGGGCGAGTTCGGCGCGACCATCACCTTTGCCGGGAACATGCCCGGTATCACCCAGACCATGCCGCTGGCGGTCTACCTCGCGTTGCAAACCGACCTGGAGGCGGCCATCGCACTGTCGGTCCTCCTGCTGGTGGTGTCCCTCGCCGTGCTGCTGTCCATCCGGCTCAGCCCCTGGCGGCTGGCTGCGCTGGCCGCTCGTGCTCGACGCCCGACTGGTTAAGCGGCGCCACCCGTTCCTCCTGGACCTCGCCTTCCAGGCGCCGGCCGGGAGCACGACCGTTCTGGTCGGCGAGAGTGGCGCGGGGAAAACCACCGCGCTCCGCCTCCTGGCCGGTCTCGACCGGCTGGACCAGGGCTTCGTGACGCTGGGCGATCAGCGCTATGACGACCCGGCCGCGGGCCTGCACCTGCCGGCGTGGCGCCGGGACCTCGGCTACGTGGCACAGGACTACGCCCTGTTCCCCCACCTCACGGTCTACCAGAACGTCGCCTTTGGACTCCGGGCATCGGGCGTGGACCGACGGCGCATCCGGCCCATGGTGGAGGAGGCGCTCGGTCTGGTCAGGATCCCGGAGCTCATCGGCCGGCCATCGGGACAGCTGTCCGGGGGACAGCAGCAGCGGGTCACGCTGGCCCGCGCGCTGGTGCTCAGTCCCCGCCTGCTGCTGCTGGACGAGCCGCTGTCCTCCCTGGACCTGCAGACCCGCCGGGTGGTCCGCGGGGAGCTGCGGGCCCTGTTGCAGCGCCTGAGCTGCGCGACGGTCTACGTCACCCACAGTCCGGTGGAAGCCCTGCTGTTCGGGGATCGCATCGTGGTGCTGGAGGGGGGACGGGTAGCGCAGGCGGGGTCGCGCGAGGAGCTGCTCCGCTATCCGCGCTCGCCCTTCGTGGCTGAGCTGGTGGGCACCAATCTGTTCGTGGGCCGGCTGGGGGATTCGATCCCGGGGTCCAGGGTGGCCATCCGGACGGCGGAGGGGATGGTTACGATCGAGGAGTCAACCGGACCGGGGAGCGTCTATCTCACGGTGAGCCCCCGCGAGATCACCCTGTTCGGGGCCACTCCCGGGGGCAGCGCGCAGAACGTGTTCTCCGGCGCGGTGCGCGAGATCATCCCTGAGCCACCCGGGGGTGAGCGGGTGCGGGTGGTGCTGGACACCCGGCCGGCGCTGGTGGCCGAGGTGACGCCGGAAGCGGTCGCGGCGCTCGGGCTCCACGAGGGAATGCAGGTCCACGCGGCATTCAAGGCGACCGGGGTGCGGGTCTACAGCTAGCCTGAAGACCCGAGTCGCTCCGGGTGGGTATACACGGTGTGCCGGCCACCGCGGGCGAATCCTACCAGGGTGAGACCGGCCTGCTGCGCGATGCGAACCGCGAGACCGGTGGGGCCGGACACCGCCGCCATCAGGGGGGCGCCGAGCACCGTCGTCTTCTGGACCATCTCGAAGCTGGCCCGGCTGGTGACGACCACGAAGCCACTCTTGGGGTCGATGCCCCGCTTGAGCAGGGCGCCGATCAGCTTGTCGAGTGCGTTGTGCCGACCAACGTCCTCCCGGACCACCTGGATCGCGCCATCCAAGCCGGCCCAACCCGCGGCGTGTACCGCCCCGGCGGCCGCATTGAGGGTCTGCCACGAGACCAGGGATTCGAGCGCCACGGAGATGGCGCTGGGCGGGATCGAGGCGGCGTCCCCCACCGGATGGAGCTGCTTGAGCACGGCCGCGACGCTGTCGGCGCCGCAGATCCCGCACCCGGTGCGCCCGGTGAGCCGCCGGGTTCGGCCGGCGATGATCTCTTCGGATCTGGGCGTGACGGTCGCCTGGATCTCGTGGCCCTGACTGTAGCGAACGCACTCGACCTTCAGGAGATCGTCCGGCGTGGCGATGAGCTCCTCGGTGATGCTGAAGCCGAGCGCGAAATCCTCCAGGTCCTGGGGGGTGGCCATCATCACGACATGCGGGATGCCGTTGTACACGATGGCCACCGGAGTCTCTTCGGCGATGACTTCGAGCTGCTCGGAGGAGCGGCCATCCTGCCAGCGCCGGGCGTGAAGCTCGAGGAGTGGCCCGCTATACCCGAGGCGCATGAGGCCGAGCGGGTCCTCCATCTGCGATAAGTCAGCGTTCATCGGCACACCGGCTCCTCGGGGGCGCACTGGTGCGGATCGGCCCCACCCTGAATAATACCCCAAAACCCCTTGGAGGAAGAACTTACGCGCCTTCGACAGGGAGATCAAAGCGGGTGGCCAGGCCTTCCCTTGTCTCCTTTCACGCTCAAATTACGATCTCCTTAACACAATCCGGTTCCCGAACACGATTTTTGACGTGATCGGTCCCAAACAAGCTGATCGCCCTTCTCGTCAGGAGTGTATCCATGCGCGCACGTATCCCAGTCACACTTGGCCTCGTCACCATGCTTCTCGCCTGCGAGGATCATTCGGGCACGCTCGCACCCGAAGGGGTGTCGGCGGTCGATGCGCCGGCCACCTTCAGCGCCTCGACCGCGAGCCAGATCGCGCAACTGCGCCGGCTGCTGGCACCTTTCCATGACTTCCAGACCGCTTCGGACGCGGGCTGGTCCACCCAGATCACTCCCTGCCTCAAGTCGGGTGACCTGCCGAGCACGCCGGGGACCGGGGCGATGGGATTCCACTACGGGAACCTGGCGTTCATTCAGGACGGGGGCGTCGTCGACCTGCTCCAGCCCGAGCTGCTGCTGTACGAGCCGGAGAAGAACGGCAAGCTGCGCTTGGTGGGCGTGGAGTACATCGTGCCGTTCGCCGATCACCCGGCCACCGACGCCCCGCCGACGCTGCTGGGGCAGGAGTTCGCACAGGTGCCGGAGTTCGGGGTCTGGGGCCTCCACATCTATGCGGGGCGGCACAACCCGAGCGGGACCTTCGCGCCGTGGAATCCCAAGGTGAGCTGCGCCAACGCCGGCGCCCAGGCGGCCGCAGGGCATCATCACGGAGGGTGAGATCGGGGGCGTTTGTCTCGCTGAGCGAAGCGAAGCGGTCAGGCGTTGGGTTTTGGCCCCTTCGCGTCGCTCAGGGAGACAAACGCGCTACGCGGCTGGGCGAACCGGCTGGCTGGCGGCGGGCGTGGCGCGGACCGCGGACTCGAGCTGGGCCCTGCGCATCAGCCAGGCACCCGCCAGGCACACGACCCCACCGACCACCGACAGCCCGGCGACGCGCTCTCCCCGCACAAGCACACCGAGCAGCAACGCCACCGGCGGAATGAGGAAGGCCGTGGCCGAGGCCTTGGTCGCGCCCACGCGACCGGCCGCCATCACGGTCAGCACGTAGGCGACGGCGGTGCCGAGCGCGCCCAGCGCGAGCATTGAGAAGAGCGGCCCGGCCGACCACCGCGCCTGGAGCAGCTCCGGCAGGCCGAGGGGCGCGGTCAGCACCAGTGCCACCGCCTGCGCCCGCCAGATCACCGGCAGCGCACCGTTCCGCTGCTGGACCGGCCGGGCGATGTTGAGCGCGAACCCGTAGGACACGAGCGCCGCCAGGATGAGCAGGACGCCGAGCGCGGTGCTCCTGCCCTCGCCGAGCGCCGGCAGCCCCATCAGCAGCGCCCCGGCCAGGCCGACCGCGAGCCCCAGGGCGATGCCCTGCGACGGCCACCGGCGCGCCATGCCCGCGGCGACGGTCGCGATGAACAGCGGCACCGCGCCGTTCAACATGCCCGTGAGTGCCGAGGAGACATGCCGCTCGGCGTAGGGAAACATGCTCAACGGGAATGCCATCCACAGCACGCCGACGAGCGCAGTGCCGAGCCAGTCCTCGCGGCGTATCGCGCGACGTGAGCCCGGGAAGAGGGCGAGGGTGAGGAAGCCCACCAGGATGCGGGTGAAGGTGACGCCATTGGGGCCCATGGCTTCCAGGCCCTCGGCGATGAAGAGGAATGACGCGCCCCAGATGGCGCCGGGGACGATCAGGAGGATCCAGTCCATCAAGGACTCCGTTCTTGGCACTCCAAGCAACATCAGTACAGGCCGAGGACGCCGATGGCCACGCGGCACTCGCGCTGGAGCCGCGGCAGCGAGAGCCAGAGCCGCTCGAGCTGTGCTCGAATCGTCGTCACCGCCCGAAGCTCCTCGTGTACTTGACCAACAAGCCGGATCGCGCGGTGCCCGGAATGCGGGTGTCGGGCCACCAACGATTGCGGTCGAGGTTCTGGTCGTGGTTGTAAACCAGCCATAGGTCGTGCCCCTCTCTCACGGAGTAGCGTAGCCGCAGGTTGGCGGTCGCGAGGTCGGCCGTGCCGTTGGCCTGGAACACGGCGCTGAACGAGAGCCTTGGGCTTGCCGACGCGAGCACGCGGAGGCGTGCCAGCGGCGACCAGACCCGCTCGTCACGCACAGGGAAGTCCAGACGATCGAGCTCCAGATCGGCGGAAAGCCGCAGGTGTGCCGACGCGCGCCACTCAGGGGAGAGGATCAGTGAGTAGAGCGTGCCGTCGTAATACTCCCCAGCGCGCACGGTCCCGCCGACCACCGCGCGCGGTCCGGTCGACGCCTTGAGCTTGAGCTCGGCGTACCCGGCCACGTATCGCCCCGCGGGTACCGAGGCGTCCGGCACCGGCGTGAACGGCACCACCAAGTCGTCCTCCTGGCGCGTGACCGTGAGGGTCCAGAGCGTGCCGCTCGGCCGCTCGTATTCCAGGACGGCGGACGCGGTCGATCCGTCGAACGCGCCCGCCGCGTTGCGATAGGCGAACGCCGACGCCACGCTCGCGCGCACCTGGTGTCCTGCCGGGGATACCACCCACCCATAGCCGAGCTCCGCAAGGGGCTGGATCGCATCGCCTCGCTCGACGTAGCCCAACGCCGGCGTGTACCGGGCGCCGGTGGTGGCGACGCCGGCGCGATACCACATCCCCCGGTTGCGGCGGCGCTCCGCGAGCAGTCGGAGCGCCCCGCGGGGCAGCACGCCGTCGTCGAGACCTGGACCTGCGTCTCCCGCGAGCGCCGTCAGCGCGAAGCCGACGTAGTCGTCGCCGCCCAGGTAGAGCTCGCCGTCGGCGCCGAGGGCCACCTGGCCCGAGTCCGGCGTCACCCGCGAGGTGAGCATGAGGCCGGCCCAGGAGCGCTGGTTCCAGAGTGGGTGCCGCGCGCGCAGCACGCCCAGATTCTCCCGCGCTCCCGCGGGTGTGCGGCCGGTGTGCGCGTCGAAGAAGCCGAGGTCCCAGCCGCCGACCCGCCCCACCAGCCGCGCGCCGCCGAGCAGGCGGACGGGCTCGCCGTAGGCCGTGAGGCCGACGCGGCGGCTGTTGAACAGGAGATCCGTCTCGCCGGTCTTCACCTCGAAGGTGCCGGCGCGCTCCACGAAGAAGGCCCGCCGCTCGGGATAGAACAGCGGGAACCGGGTGAGATTCACCCGCTGGTCGTCCACCTCGGCCTCGGCGAAGTCGGTGTTGACGGTGAGGTCGAGGGTGAGGTTGGGGGAGAGCGCGGTCTTGAGGTCGCCGCCCGCCTCGAACCGCTCATCGCGGTGCCAGGGCGAGAGCACCGGATCGGGCACGCGACTCCCCTCGGAGCCGGCTATGACGTACGGCATCACCCGGAGGCTTCGGGCGATGCTGATGTTCTCGATGCTGACCCGCTGCCAGCGCGACGGCTTCCACAGCGCGTTGGCCGCCGAGGGCTTGATGGCCGGGAAGGTGACCCGCTCGTTGGAGTGCGCCGTGAGGCGGTTGAGGCTCAACCCCAGCTCGGCGCGGCCGTTCCGGGTGGTGAACCGGAGTGTGGTGAACGGGATCCGATACTCGGCGTGCCAGCCGTCCGGCCCGCGCCGCACCGCCAGGTCCCAGACGCCGTTCCAGGCCGGGCTCAGCGAGCCGTCTTCCCGCGCGTCGTTGCTGATGCTCCAGTCGTTCCGCTGCCCGCCCGGCGTGGTGCTGAAGCTGAGCGCGGTCTGCCGGTCGCCGAAGGTGTCGAGCAGGACGTTGACGAAGTCGCCCGGCGAGTCGTCGTCGCGGATCATGGAGCTGGCGCGCACGCCGCCCGGGTGCGCCTCCCAGGCGTCCACCATCACGTAGATGGCATCGGAGTCGTAGCCGACCCGGGCATCGGTGCGCTCGGTGGGCGCGGCGCCGTAGGTCGGGAGGTACACCGACATAGGCACCGGGGCGACGGCCCGCCAAGCGGGGTCGTCGCTCCGGCCGTCTACCCGGATCTCACCCTGGAGCCGGGGGAGCGGCCAGACGGCGTCGGGGCGTTGCGCGGCGGCCGGGGCCGGGGTCGCGAGCAACAGGAGGATGACGGTTGTCACGCCGAGCGGAGCGAAGCGGCCATGACGCAGGTCGGGCCCCTTCCCCCTCGCTGCGCTCGGGGTCAGGGAGACGGACGCGCTTGACATGCACCGAAATTAGGAGCAGACTGGTCAGGACAGAAGATCCAGTTAAGGAGCAAGAAACTTGACCAGTCGGCCGCTCGACCTGCTCGTAGCTGTCAACCGCGAGAGCCCCCGGACCTTCGGCCGCCAGATCGAGGACCAGCTCCGCCAGGCGATCCGGGACGCGACCCTCCGCCCCGGCGTCCGGCTACCTTCCACCCGCGACCTGGCCCGCGAGCTCGGCATCTCGCGGCCTATCGTGGTCGACGCGTACTCACAGCTTGCCGGCGAGGGCTACCTGGAGCTCCGCCCGGGCGCCCGGCCGCGCGTCACCGGCTGCGCGGGACCCTGCCAGCCGCCCACCACTCAGCGTCCCGAACCGGTCGCCGAGCCGCGCTACGACTTCCGGCCCGGCTCGCCCGACCTGTCCACCTTCCCCCGCTCCGCCTGGCTCCGCTCCGTCCGCGAAGCGCTCGCCGGGATGCGGAACGCCGATTTCGGGTACACCGATCCGCACGGCAGCGAGGTGCTGCGGCTGGCGCTCCGCGACTACCTGGGCCGAGTGCGGGGCGTGGTGACCGACGCGGGCCGAGTGTTCGTCACCAGTGGCTGGTGCCAGGGTCGAACACTCCTGTGTCACGCACTGGTGGCGACCGGCGCGAAGCGGGTCGCGGTGGAGGATCCCTCCCACGAGGAGGTTCGGGTGTCCTGCGCCAGCGCCGGGCTCGAGCTGGTGCCGGTACCGGTGGACGGCGAAGGGCTCCGGGTGGACGCGCTGGACCAGACGGATGTCGACGCAGTGCTGGTGACGCCGGCGCACCAGTACCCCACCGGCGCGGTGATGTCCGGCGCTCGGCGCGGGGCGCTGCTCGACTGGCTTCGCCGGCGCCAAGCCGTCGCCATCGAGGACGATTACGACGCCGAGTTCCGGTACGACCGGGCCCCGGTGGGGGCGCTGCAGGGAATGGATCCGGAGCGCATCGTGTACGCGGGCACCGCGAGCAAAACGCTCGCGCCGGCGATGCGGCTGGGCTGGCTGGTGGTGCCGCCCCGATTGCTGGGGCCGATGCAGTGGCAGCAGCGGCAAGTGGACTTCGGGGTGTCGCGGATCGAGCAGCACGCCTTCGCCGACTTTCTCACTCGGGGCGAGCTGGACCGGCACTTGAGGCGGATGCGGGCGCGGTACCGGGCCCGGCGGGATGTGTTGGTGGAGGCGCTGACCGAAGCGCTCCCCGAGGTGCGGGTGCATGGGATCCGGGCGGGACTCCACGTCACGGTCCAGCTGCAGCCTGGCGATCAGGGGCGGGTGATCCGAGCCGAGGCCGGGCGGCGCGGAGTCGCGCTGACGGCGCTCAGCGACTACTACCTCGACGGGGCCGAAGATTCGTCCTTGCTGCTGCTGGGGTACGGGCGGATCTCCGAGGCGTTGATCCGTGCGGGTGTTGGGGAGCTGGCCGCTGCAGTGCGGGGTGCGCGGGCGGGCGCCGGCGGCGAGGGACCCGCCGGCGTTGGTTGACGCTGCTCAGAATAGGTGCTTGCTGCCAGTGCCCATTATCGCACACCTTAGTCGGCTTAATGGCTGACCTAATAGACACAGGCGAAAGGCCCATCTCGGGCGTTACACGGAGGCCCTGCCCTGGTACAGAGCTTTCTCCTGCTGGACTGGTCAGTAGATGATCGTTCCGCTCATCTCGAAGCCTCCGCTCACCGTCACCACCGAAACCGCACCCTCGAACCGGCCCGTGCCCCCGATCACCACCTGGGCGCCACTGAGATGAACGACGGACGGGCAAGCTCTCCCTAGCCTCTCCGCCCAGGAGCGCTCCAGGGTGCGCGGGCAAACCCCGCTCTCGCCTCCGCCACGAACCCCAGCAGCTTGGTCCGGTCCTTCCGCCCGCTCGCGTCTTCGACGCCGGTGTGCACGTCCACGCCGGCCGGGCGCACCGCCGCGATCGCCTCCCGCACGTTGGCCGGCGTGAGTCCGCCGGCGAGGATCACCGGCCGCGGGGACAGCTCCACCAGCCGGCGGCTCACCGCCCAGTCGTGCGTACGCCCGGTGGCGCCCGACGCGCCGGTCTCGGGCGCGTAGGTGTCGGTGAGGAATCCGTCCACCAGCGGCGCGAGCTCCAGGGCGAGTCGCTCGAGCACCGTGACGGGATGGCGCCCGACCACCAGGCTCTTGACGATCGTGAGTTCCGAGTCCAGCTCGCGCAGGCGCGCCAGCTCCGGCGCCGGGACGTCGCCGTGTAGCTGCACCACCCTCGCGCCCATGCTACGGCAGAAGTCGGCGATCGCCTCCGCCCGGTCGAGGTAAGTGATGAGGACCCCACGCGCGGGCGGCCGGATCGAGCAGATGATCGCTGCGGCCTCCGCCTCGGTGAGGTCCTCCCGGTTCACCGGCAGCCGGAGCGGAAAGCCGAGATAGTGGATGCCGCACTCCTGGAGCAGGGCGGCCTCGGCGCGGTCGCGGACGCCGGCGACTTGAATCACCGGGATCTCGAGGGGAACGCTCAGGCGGTGGCCTCTTCGGATGTGCGAGATTGGTGGCTTCGAGTACGCTTCCGCGGCGGAGGGCACAGGCTCGCGGTCAGTCCTCGGTCTCGAATCCTTGGAGCCCAGGCGCGGTGGTGAGGAACGAGACGGTGCCTGGGGTATGGCCGCTCGCTGCGCTCAGCGGGACTCCCGGGCGCGGTCCAGCAGGCTCCGGATGCTGCGGCTGAGGTCCTCAGGCGTGAACGGCTTCTGCAGAAACGGCGCGTCGGGGCTGAGCAGGCCCCGGCGCACGACGTCGTCGCCCGGGTATCCCGACATGTACAGGACCTGCATCGTGGGCTGCAGGCGGACAACCTGCTCGACCATCGCCTTGGCACCCAGCCCCGGCATCACCACGTCGGAGAGGATCAGATCCACCGGCGGGGAGGCCTGCTCGACGATCGCCAGCGCTTCCCTGGCCGACTCCGCATCCAGCACGCGATAGCCGAGTGCCTGCAGACTCCGCCGGGCGAAGTGGCGGACCATGGGCTCGTCTTCCACCACCAGAATGGTCTCGTGCCCGCCTCGCGCCGGGTGAGGGTCCCGAGCCGGCGGCGCGCGCTCGCCCGGGCTCTTGAGCGGGAAGTAGACCTCGACCGTGGTGCCCCGCCCCAACTCGCTGTCCAGCCAGATGTAGCCCCCGGATTGCTTGATGATGCCGTACACCATCGCGAGGCCGAGCCCGGTACCCTCGCCCACCGGTTTGGTGGTATAAAACGGCTCGAATGCACGGCTTTGGGTGCTCGGGTCCATGCCGGCCCCGGTGTCGGTGACCAGGACGACCGCATACCTGCCCGGCGGCATCGTCGCCTCCGGGTGCGCGGCGGCGGAGCTCTGGTCCAGCAGCCTCTCGCGGGTCTCGATGGTGACCTGCCCCTCGGCACCCATCGCGTCCCGTGCGTTGGCCACCAGGTTGATCAGGACCTGCTCCAGCTGGCTGGGGTCGGCCAGGACGTGCAGCGGCTCCGGCGAGAGCCGGAGCTCGAGCCGCTTGTCGGCGCCGACGAGCTGCCGGAGCAGCGGCGCGAGCTGCTCGACCAGCTGCTCCAGCGAGATCACTGACGGCCGGAGCACCTGCTGCCGGCTGAACGCGAGGAGCTGCTTCGTCATCCCCGCGGCCCGGCTGGCGGCCCGGACCATCTGCTCGACGTCGTTCCGCCGGGGATGCTCCGGCGCGAGCTTCTGCAGGACGTACCGGCCGAACCCGATCACCACGGTCATCATGTTGTTCACTTCGTGGGCGACGCCACCGGTCAGCTTGCCCACCGCCTGCAACCGCTGGACCTGCGCCAGTTGCTGCTGCATCCGCTTGTGCGCGCTGATCTCGCGCCAGGCCATGATGCCGCCGGTGATGGTCCCCGCCTGGTCGCGGATCGGGCCCGCGTCGCACAGGAGCGGCACGCGAGAGTTGTCGGGACGGCAGAGGAGCCATTCCTCCCCCCGCACCACCCCTCCCCGGATGGCGCGTACCAGCGGAAGCTCCTCGGCCGGAGCCGGGTGGGCCGCGTCGGGGCGGCACATGGGCACCAGGGACGCCTGCTGCTCAGCGGAGAGGCCGTGGACCTCGTGCCAGGGCCGCCCCAGCAAGTCCAGGCCGAAGCGGCTCACCAGCCGGATCCGGGCATCCGGGGCGTCGGCGATGGTAATGCCCTCGGGGATGTATTCCAGCAACGCCTGCAGCACGTCCCGCCCTTCGTCCGCCGCCTGCCTGGCCACGCGCTCCGCATCCTGCAAGCGGGCATTCTCGAGCAGAAGCTGCGCCTGCCGCACCTCCTCGGCCATCCGCGCGTTCTCCAGCGGCGCCGCCATCTGATCGGCCAGCGCCGTCAGGATGACCTCGGCCGGTGCGGACGACTCCACCCGCGGGTCGAGCACAGTGGCGATGAGCCCCGTCACCCGGCCGCGAACGACGAGGGGCACCGCCAGCACGGTCTCCGGGGAGGGCTCGCCCAGCACCGGGGCCAGTTGCGCGATCAGCGTCTCGTTGAGTGGCCCCGGTAGCGACGCCGGCTCGGCGCGCTCCAGCCCGTACCATGCCCGGAGACGAAGCCCCCCAGCGTCATCGGTGAGCAGGAGCACGGATCGGTCGGCGCCGAGCAGGACGGCGGCCTGCTCGGCCGCGAGCTGCATGATCGGCTCCAGCGAGACCGCGTTACTCACCGCGTGGCTGATCTGGGTCAGGGCCCGGAGGAGGTCGGCGGGCTCGCCCTGCAGCAGGGGCAGTGAAGGCTGGGCCATGCTCAAGCGATCCGAATTCCGTCCGGGGTGATGTCCATCTCCCGGATCGTCAGGTCGTGGGCGGTGCCGCGCGCCTTGAGCACGCACACCGTCCGGTGCAGGCGGTCCGTGGCCTCGACGTCCAACAGCACGATGCAGTCGGTGAGGGCACTGAAGTGGAACTGCTCCGTCAGGCTACCGGCGCGGCCGCGCACGCCCATGCCGGTCTCCATGGTGAGGAGCGACGTCACTTCGCTCCGCGCGAGGTGCTGGGTGAACGCGTAGATGTAGTCGTGCACCCGTTGTGAATCGCCCGAGGCGCCGAGAAGGTCAGCGATCCCGTCCACCACCACGCGGCGTATGCCCGCCTCCTGGATCTGCACGAACGCGTGCCCGATCAGGCTGTCGATCTGGAGCTCGACCGGAGAGGCGTACATCGCGTGCCACAGCCCCGCGGCGCTCGCGGCGAAGCCGCCGAGCGATTGGATGAGCCGCGCCAGTTGGGTCGGGTTCTCCTGGAAGTTCAGGTAGAGAATGGGCTCGCCCCGGCGGACGCCCTCGAGGCAGAACTGGATGGCGGTCGTGGTCTTCCCCGCGCCAGTCGGCCCCGCCACCAGCATGCAGCTTCCCCGCCAGGGGCCTCCGCCGAGCATCGTATCCAGGCCCGCGATCCCGGTCGAGATCCGCTCGGCGGAGAGGCTGTAGCTTCGGTGAAATTCCGGTGACACCAGGCGGGGAAAGAACTCCAGCCCACCCCTGCTGATCCGGAATCCGTGGAGGCCCTCACTGTAGGAGGCGCCACGAAGCTTGGAGACCCGCACATAGCGCTCATCGCTGCTGCTCCGCTTGCGCCGGGCGAACTCGACGATCCCGTCCGCCACGGCGAACTCCGGGTAGCGGACGACCTCCTCCTCGGTGTACTCGCCCAGGAGAAACGTGGTGGTATCGTAGGCGGTCAGGAGCCCGGAGACGTCGGACAGGGACCGCCTGAGCTCGCCGGGCGAGGTCGAGAGATCGTGGACCACCTTGAACGAGTCGACGATGATGATGCTGGGGGAGAGCTGCTTGATCGCGTCGCGCAGGCGCGAGACCATCGCGCTGACACCATGCTCCGCCAGGGCCTCGCCCAGGTCCTCGTAGCGGACCGCCGTGCCGATCTTGCGCTCGTCGTAGAAGCCGAGCTGCTGCAGGTAGGTCACCACTTTGGGCAGCGGCTCCGACAGCGTCGTGAGGTACAGGACCGGCCGCTCCGGGTCCGCATTGTGCATCGCGAGCTGCTGGGCGAACAGGGTCTTGCCCGTGCCGGGCGCGCCCATGATGATGTTCACCGAATTGGCGATGAACCCGCCGCCCAGAATCGAGTCCGCCCCCGCGTTGCCGGTGCTCACCCGGCGCATGCCGTCGCCGGTCATGCCGATCCCGAAGCTGCCGCGGGCTTCGAGCGGCCGAGGAGGTCCTTGGTCACCTGCACCAGCCGGTGCTCGGCGAGCGGCTTCCTGAGAAAGGCCTCCGCGCCTGCCTCGCGGGCTCGGGCTTCGGCCGCCAGGAGGCTGAAGATGACGACGGGGATATTCCTGGTCTCAGGGGTGGTCTTGAGCCGCTGGCAGAGCGCGAGCCCGTCCAGCCCAGGGACCAGGATTTCGGTGATGACGATGGCCGGTTTGAGCGATCGGGCGAGCTCCAGGGCCTGTGCGCCGTCCTCGGCGAAATGAACGACGAACCCCGCCTGATCGAGGAAGTAGGTCTCCAGCTCGCGAATATGGGGGTCCCGCTCGACGCACAGGATGAGCACGCGCGGACTGGGAACGATGTTGGAACAGCCGGAGGGCGCGGAATCGGGGTCTCGGCTCACTCCCGAATGTATCGCCAGACTATCGGCGGGCAAGGCCGAAAGGCGTTCCTCGCCCGACCCTGGCTGCCTCGCCGGGTGCGAGCCGGGCGCGCAGCCGCGCCAGGGCAGACTCCGCCTCCTGTCGCATTGGCAGGACCGCAGGATCACAGTCGCGCCAGAGCTCGATGAACCTGGTGTAGTGGTCGATGGCCGTCTGACGTTCGCCCCGGATCTCCGCGATCTGGGCAGTTCGGAAGTGGGCGGGGCCGGTGGAGACGAAGTCATAGATAAACGTACGGTACCAGGTGAGCGCCTCGTCGTAGCGTTTGAGCTGGTACAGCAGCTCGGCGCGAGCCCAACGCTCGTGCATGCGGATAGTGACCGGCGAGTCTCCGGACTCATCGCTGGCAGAATGCCTGGTCCAGAAGCTGGCCTGTTCCAACGTGGCCAGGGCCTCCGGTACGCGGCCCCCCGCTCGGGCTATTTCGGAGCACCAGCGGCGCCAGATCATGGGTGAACACCCCCTCGGGCGCCGAGCTGTCCACCTGCTCGAGCATTCTGGCATAGCGCCGGGCCAGCCCCTCGTCCCCGACCCGCGCGCTCAGCAGTCCGAGCAGGTAGAGCCTCAGGTATGGGTGAACCGAACGATGCAGGTCGGCGAGTCCATCCCCACCGGCAGGCACCTTGCCCACAGGCCATCGTGCCAGGGAGTCGCGGAGCGCCAGCAGCTCGCGCCGAGGGGTGTCGAGATACGGTATCAAGGCATAGTAGACGCGGTGCTCGAATGCCGAGAGGGCATCCAGGGCCATCGCGCGTTCGAGCTCCGCTTTCGCTGCACGCTCCCGCCCGTTGGTCAGCTCGATCTTGGCCAGGATCACGTGTGCCAGCGCCCGGAACCCCGGCGAGCGGGACGGTGCGGCGATCAGGCTCCAGAGACGCCGCCCCACCGCCAGGTTCATCGTCGTATGCGTCACCAGGCCGGCACCCCGCTGCGCTCGGGGATCCGGGCGGCTCCTCAGGTCGGCCACGAACCGCTCCAGCCCGGCGCTGTCTCCCAACACAATGGCGCGCTGCCCGCGAAGATCGCCGGCGAACTCGGAGGCTGGCTCGAGCCGGAGAAGGCGCTCGGTCAAGGAGTCGAGGTCGACGCGTCTTCCCTCGCGTGCCGCGATGAACGCGAGCATGAAGAGCGCTCCGGCGCTCTGCGGGTCGAGCCGGAGTGTGCGCTCGTCTGGCTCCCGCGCGTCGATCCACGCGAGTCCGAGTAGTTGGCCCTTAGTGAAGATGATGCATCCGAGGATGTCCCAGGCCTCGATATCATCTGGGTGATCGGCCAGGATATGGCGGTAGAGCTGCTCCGCCAGCTTGTGCTGCCCACGAACGAACGCGAGCTTCGCTTCGATCAGCCTGCGCTGGTGCTCCCCCAACCGACCGCTGTGGCGCAGTGCCCGAGCCAGGAGATCGCGAGCCTGCGCCGAGGTCGGCGCGAGCATGGCCAGGCGATACCAGGCCAGGGCGAAGCTGCTGTCCAGCTCGGCGGCCCACTGAAAGGCTTCGCTCGCGGGCCCCCTCCGATTAGCTCTGAACTCGCGCTCCCCTTCGATGAAGGCCTCCAGGGCGGGTAGCGACGAGGTGATCTGGTCGGCGCCGAGCTGCTGTCGCAGAAAGTGCAGGGCCTTCCGCAAGGAGGTGCGGGCGTGCTCCTGATCGACCTCCGGCCAGAAGAGGGCGAGGAGGGAATCGCGCCGGGGCTTCCTCGTACGGAGACACTGCCGAGGAGTCGGAGCTCGATTGCGCCGCCGTCAGGCATGCGGCCAGCTCGCCACCAGAACGTGGGTGCGGAGCCCGATGCGGGCGATCGGATCCAACGTAACCCGCCGTTTCCGGAGCGGCAACGGAGATGATTCGCCCAAATCACACTCAGATCACGCCCATGGAACACCTGTGCCGTAGGCTGGCGGGAGGTCGCGGCAGAGAGGCCGCGCTCATTCGCGTACAGGCCCAGGAAGAGGAGGAACAGGTGAAAGCCTTCGGTGCGTTGGCGACGTGTCTATCGCTGGGATGCGCCCTTGCCCCCGGACACGTCGAGCCGGTCTCCACACCGGTGTGGGTTCGCAGCCACAATCGAAGCCCGGTCGACGTGTACCTGATGTGCGGTGACCGGGATGCCCGTTGGCTGGGCACCGTCGGAGTGACGGGGTCCGACGCCTTCGAGATTCCGGCGGGGCAATCGCCTTGCGTCCAGGGCCTCAATTTCTTTCTGGTCGTCCAGAACTTCGGCCGCGGCTACTGGGTGGGACCGTTCCGGCCGCTGCCCAGCCAGGCCATCAATCTGGTGATCGAGAAGTATGCCGGGCTATCCACTGCCCAGGTGTTGGAGCAGTGAGCGCATCCGAGGTTGCAGAGGCTGCGTTCAGCTCTCGGTGAACACGTACTCGTGCTGCGAGTCGCGGGTGATCAGGGTGCGCCTCGCGCCGGCCCCAACGACGAACTCGAACCCTTCGAGCCCAGGCGCGGTGGTGAGGAACGAGACCGTGCCGTCCGGGTTCCTGCGTGACGCCACCTCGCTCTGCCACTCGCCGAAGTCGAAGACGGTCTTCCCCCCGTCGCGGGTCACCACGATATCGCCCAGCGCCTCGTTGTGGTACCGGCCGGCGAGCTTGCCGGCGTCGGCCGCCTCCGCGGGGATGGTGAGCAGCTTCCGCTCGGCGGCGAGCTGCTCGTAGAACGTCTTGGCTCGCGCGGCGACCAGCTTGTCCGCCTCGGGCCGCCCGTCGAACAGGACCTCGAGCAGCTTGCGGCGGAACTGGTCCCGCACGATCCAGCCGGGATCGCCGTTGGTCAGCACTACCGCGCCGACGCCGTGCCCCGGCAGCCACATCATGTCGCTGTGGAAGCCGACCATGTCGCCGCCGTGGTGGACAACCTCGACCTCGTACTGCCGGTCCACCATCAGGCCCATGCCGTAGCTCGCGTCCTTCCCCAGCGGGACCTGTGGGGCGCGGCGGGCCAGCAGCGCATCGCGCGAGACGTAGCGCTTGCCGCCGGGCAGGGTGCCCGTGGCCAACTCCATGCCGACGTAGGCCAGCATATCGTGCACGTTGCTCCACGCGGCTCCGGCCGGACGGAGCGGGATGATGGCGTAGTTGACCTCCATCCCCGCCTCGGACTGGCGGCCGTCCACGTCAGGTGAATGGGGCATCGCGTGGTCGCCATGGAGCGCGGCGGCGTAATCGAACGTGGTGGCCCGCATCCCCAGCGGACCGAACACGCGGGTTCGCATGGCGCTGTCGTAGGCCGCGCCGAGCTCGAGATCGGGATAGAGCACGTGTCCCCCGATGAAGCCGGCCGCGCCGGCCAGGGGGTTCGAGTACTGGAACATCTCCCCGAAGCGGCTGGTCGGCTGCATGCCGGCGAGGGTGCCGAGCGCGCGTTCGGGGGTGAGGCCCTGGAACTGGAACAGCCACTCGAAGTCCTGCCGGGGGAGCCCGGTGCAGGCGCAGATCAGGTGCTTGACCCGGACCTGGCTGGTGGTGGCGGAATCGCCCAGGCGGAACGACGGCAGCAGAGTCGTGACCGGCGTGTCCCACGTCAGCTTCCGCTCGTCCACCAGCTTGGCCAGCATGAGCGTGGTCATCGCCTTGGTGTTGGACGCGATCATGAAGCGGGTGTTGCCGTCCACCTTCGCCGTCCCACCCAGCTCCCGCACGCCGTAGCCACCGGCGAAGATCACCTTCCCGTCCTCGATCAAGCCGAGTCCGACGCCGGGCACACCGGTCTCCTTCATCGCGGTCTCGATGAACCTGCCCAGCTCGGCCACTCGTGCCTGGGTCAGCCGCTGGGCCTTCTTTCCGGCGAACGACTCGCGGGTGTATCCCTTAGGCAGCAGATCGCCCATGATCAGGGAGACCTGGGCGAGACGCTTCTCGCCGACGTCCTGGCCCATATCGTAGATCGCGACCGACCAGACGCCGCCGGCGCGCTGGGCATTGACCCCCACGTCACGCTTCTCGTTGGGTGACGTCTGGTAGGTGTAGGCGCGGCGATCGGTCCATCCGTCCTTGTCGGCCATCCCGTTGACCACCTTGAGCGGCCATGCAGCATCCGGCTTGTAGGCGCGCCAGGCCAGGGCGACCGCCGAGTCGGCGCTCGGCGCGTGCACGTCCACCAGCGCGATCGCCGAGCCGTCTTCGGGCGTCTGGAGCACGGTGGCGCTCCCACGCACGACCACGGTCCAACCTGTGGGGGCGACGAAGGTGTTGCCCTCGGTGGTGGTCCTGGGAGTGTCGCGGGACATGCGCTCCGGGTTGGACGGTGCGCCGGCCGGCGAGCTCTGCGCGGCCGCGGTGGCTGCGAGCTGAAACAGCGCGGCCGCGATAGCAAAAGTTCGGATCATAACGACCTCAGGGGTGTGTTTACGGATCACTTGGGCGCCCGCGTCCTCAAGTCCTGCAGCCAATGCTCCGCAAACACCAGCTCGCCCTGCTGGGACGCGTCCCCTTCTCGCACCATGAGGAACCGGCGATCGTCCGGCGTGACGGCGTAGGAGGGATACGAGCCGAAGCGTACGAACGGCGCCATCGAGAAGAGCACGTGCTGCTCACCGACCGAGAAGGGAGCCGCCGGCCGGATCTCCGCCGCCACCAGCTCGCTCTTCCCGTTGATGTAGAACAGCTCGCGCCCGCTGTTGGCCCAGACCGGCTCGGCCCCGCCGGCGGTGGACACCTGCCACTTGGCTGTCGACGTCTCGGGGAACGGGCGGACGTAGATCTCCATCGTTCCCGATTCGTTCGAGGCGTACGCCAGCCAGTGTCCGTCAGGCGAGAGCGCCGGGTAGAACTCCACGGCGGGCGTCGCGACCAGGGGGGCCATGGTCGTGTCCCCGTTCTTGACTCCCAGGAGGTCACCTCCGGCCGACGTCGCCGAGGTTCGGAGAACCAGCCAGCGGCCATCCCGCGAGGGCACGACCTGGCCGATCTCGAGCTTGGTCCGAACCAGCGGACGCGCGGCTCCCGTCCCGTCCGCCCGGTGAGCGTAGGGCGCCCCGACGCCCGAGCCCGCGCGATCGCTGATGTAGAACACCTCGCGACCATCCGGCGACCAGACCGGACGCACTGCAGAGGTGTCGCCGAAAGTAATCCGGGAGAATGGACCGGTCGGGAGCTGCTTGACCCACACGTCCGTCCTGCCGCTCCGCACCAGCCCCACCGCCACAGTTTTTCCGTCGGGCGACAGTGCGATGCCGTCGATGATGCCCTGCGGGTCCCACGCCGCATCCACCGGGCTGGACACCCCGTCGCGGGTCACCCAGTAGCCGCGCCGCGAGACCAGGGCACCGCCGGTTGTGTAGACCAGGGTCCCGGTGGCCGAGAGGGCCAGGTCCACGTTGAAGCCGCCCACCCTCACGCCGATGCCTTCGATCAGCGCCACGGGAGAACCGGTCATGACCAGCTTCTTTGGGTCGAATGGAATGGCGATGAGCTTACCGTCGGAGGTGACCACCAGGAGGTGCCCGGTCGGGGCATAGCGGGCAAAGACGCCGTGGGTGAGCACGTGCGCCGGGCCGTGCGGCAGCGCCATGGCCATGATGTCCCAGTCGGCCGGACCCTGCCCCGCGTGCCGCATCCGGAAGAGCATGCCCTTCGCGTCTGGGAGGATGCAGGGCCACTCCGTCCCCACTTCGTTCCGCGCCGCGCTGAAGGTGAACACCGGCTCGATGGCTCCGCCGGTGGGCCGCATTCGGGCGAGGCCCGAGTCCACCTCGAAGTACACGTACCCGTCGCTGCCCCAGTCGCCGGCCGTGGTGTTGGCCTTGTCGGTCAACGTCACCGTGGGCGCGCCCTCCAGCGAGGCGATCCTCACCACGGTGCCGCCCTTGATGAACCCGAGCCGCCGGCCATCGGGAGAGAAGAAGGGACTCGACCCGCCCTCGGTGCCCGAGATCGGGGTGGCGCTGAGCTGGTCGATCCGCCGGAGCCAGAGCCGGCTCCCTCCCTCGCCCGGTCCGGAATACACCATCTGGCGGCCGTCCGGCGAGAGGGCGATTCGGCCTCCGCCCGAGTTGGCGGCCGGTTGGAGCGCCTCCGTCGTTCGCAGGGCGAGGCTGAACTGGCTCAGCGGCTCGGCCCGTGCGGGGCGGAGCCAGCCCCAGAGGGCCGCGACCGAAGCGGCGGCAGTAGCGGCGATCAATGCCAGGGTGGCGCGGTTCCATCGCCGGCGCTTGCCCGCGGCCGGGCCGGCCGGTCCGGCGGCTGCCTCGAGCGAGACGGTGGAAGTGTAGGTCCTGTCCTTCAGGGCCTCGGCGAATTCCGCGGCGGTGTTGAACCGGTCGGCCGGCAGCTTCTCCAGCGCGGTCAGCACCGCGGCCTCGACGTGGCGTGGGATGGTGTGGCGCTGAGTGGTGAGCGGCCGAGGATTCTCGGTCAGGACCCGGGCCACCACCGCCTGGGCCGTGTTGCCGGTAAACGGGGGCTCCCCGGTAAGCATCTCGTAGAGGATGGCGCCGAGCGCGTAGACGTCGGAGCGAGCGGTGATCTCCCGCTCGCCCATCGCCTGCTCCGGGCTCATGTAGTGCGGGGTACCCAGGCTCATGCCGGTCTCGGTCATCCGCGCCCCGCTGGCCTTGCTGGCCGCGAGCGCGATGCCGAAGTCGGCCACCAGCGCCTGGCCGTCGTGGATCAGGATGTTCTCCGGCTTGATGTCCCGATGCACCACCCCTTGCCGGTGCGCGTAGTCGAGCGCCGAGGCCACCTCGCCGGCGATCCGCACGGCATCGGCGACGGGGAGCTGCTTCTCCCGGGTGAGCCGGTCGCGCAGGGTCTCGCCCTGGATGAACGGCATCACATAGAAGAGGTAGGAGTCCGCCTCGCCCGAGTCGAACAAGGGCAGGATGTGGGGGTGCTGGAGATTGGCCGTGAGCTTGATCTCGGCCAGAAAGCGCTCGGCCCCGATCACGGCGGCGAGCTCGGGCCGGAGCACTTTGAGCGCCACGCGCCGGTCGTGGCGGACGTCCTCCGCCAGGTACACGGTGGCCATGCCGCCAGCGCCAATCTCACGCTCCAGGCGGTAGCGGTCCGTCAGGGCGGATTGGAGCCGGCCGAGCAGTTCGGGCATCAGGTGTCTTGGTTTGGGGTGCTTCAAGATGGGGCGGAGGGGACGGGACGGCTAGGTGGCGGGTGCCGGTTCCCGGTCAATCCTCGTCCTTCCCGCCGTGTCCGTGCCCGCCGCGTCCATCGCCGTCGCCTCCCCCGCCTCCCGCCGCGGTCGCACTCGCGGTGAAGGTGACGATGTCCACCCCCGACACCACGGCATTCGCCGTGTTCGCTCCGGGCGATAGACCAACCGTCAAGTGGGTAGAGGCCAGACCTGCCGAGTCGGTTTCGGCGGTGGCCGGCGAGACACTCCCTCCACCGTCGCCGATGACCCAGCTGACGGCGCCGCCGGGAACGGCGTTGCCCTGCTCATCTACCAGTCGCACCACCAGTGGGACCGGGACTTGGTCGCCCACGCGGGCGGACTGCGAGTCGCCTGAGACGGGAAGGAGATCCGCCGGAGGAGCCACCTTTCCTGGCAGGGTCAAATCGCCGGACCCGCACGCCCCTGCGGCGAGCAGAGCACCGGGGAGGACCAGGTGGCGGACAAGCTGGGAGCGGTACCTCATAGCGGCCCCGGGTGTGGGTGGTAATCAGAGATTAAGGAAGGATTTCGGGGCCCGATAGGGTGTGCATCACGCGAGGCGGCGGGCGCAAAGTCTTGCACCTGCTGCATCGACTCGTGGCGGCGGGGCACTCGAATCGCTTGTCCGAAGCGGTGTCACGGGGCCTGGCCGAAAGGCGCTGACCCTGGAGGCCTTGAAGCGCCTCGACCGTCCCGTGCTCCCAGCCGGGGTCAGCGCTGCTGCCGCCGTGGTGGCCGAGTCGGCGCTCGTGACGCTCGTCGTCCGAGAGCAGGCCACCGCCGCGATGTGGGGCACCCGAGTGGCATGTGCCTCGGCACTGGCTCGGCTCGAGCGTGAAGGTCACCTCGTGCCGCGGCAGGTCGCTGCGGCTGGAAAGGTCCTGACAGAATTCCGGGAGACGTGGCGCGATGTGCTGCCATCCGACAGCGTCCGAGAGGGTGCGGACCATGCGCTCCGCACCCACCCGCTCCGTGCTGCGGACGCCGCGCCGGGAGGGGTTCGCGAGCCCCGAGTGAGGCTACTCCGCCCGCAAGGTGATCGACGGATCCAGCCGCGCTGCCCGCCACGCCGGCATCCAGCACGCCACGCCCGAGACGCCGGCCAGCAACCCGATCACACCGACGTAGGTGACCGGATCGAGCGGTGAGACCCCGAAGAGCAGGGCCACGATCGCGCGGCTCGCGGCCGCCGCCCCCAGCAGCCCCAGCAGAATCCCGAGCGAGCTGAGCGTCATCCCCTGGCGAACCACCAGCCCCAGGATATCGCCCGGTGACGCACCCAGCGCCGAGCGCACGCCGATCTCACGGGTCCGCTCGGTCACGCTGCCCGACAGGATGCCGTAGATCCCGACCGCCGCCAGCAGCAACGCCGTCATCCCGAACGCCTCGAACAGGGTCAGGGCGAACCGCCGCTCGGCCGCCGATTGCGCAACGAGCTGGCGCATCGTGGCGACCCGCACGATCGGCTGGTCCTTGTCCACCGACCAGATGGCGCTCCAGACGGCCGGCGCCAACGACGACGGATCACCTTGGGTACGGACCACGAGGGACATCAGGCGGTCGACCCAGTGCCACTGGGCCGGCGTGACGTACACCGCGTTCGACTGGCTCGTGCCCAGAGCGGCCTGCCTCACGTCTCCCACGACGCCGACGATGGTGTACCAGTCCCCTTCCGGAGAGCCGGAACGAAGCCGCTGGCCGATCGGATCCTGGCCGGGGAACGCGTCCTTGGCGAACGACTCGTTAATGAGAACCGCGCGCGGGCTGCCGGCGCGATCGCGGTCATCCAGCAGGCGACCCGCCCGGAGCGGAATGCCCATCGTCCGGAAGTAGTTCGGAGTTACCGCGTAGCGAAGCGCCGCGCCGTCCCTGGCGGGATCATCGTCGCGCTCGAAGTGGACACCGTAGATGTCCAGGTCACCACTCAGCGGCAACTGGCTGGTGAATGCCGCGGCGGTAACCCCGGGGAGGCCGCGCACGGCCTCGAGGCTCTGCTCGAGGAACTGGTAGCGGACGCTGTCGGCGTCGTATCGGTGGCCGGACACCTGCACCTGCATGGTGAGCAGCCCGGACTGGTCGAACCCCACCGCCACGGCGAAGAGCCGCTGCAGGCTCCGGAACAGCAACCCCGCACTCACCAGCAGCACGAGCGCCAGCGCCACCTCGGCCACCACCAGCGTCCCGCGGGTCCGCCGGTACTCGCCCGCCGAGCGTCGGGAGCTCTGCTGAGCCCCGGCGCTCAAGCCGCCGCGAGATGCCTGCAACGCGGGCACCATTCCAACCGCGAGCCCCACGAGGGCGCTCAGGCCAAAAGCGAACCCGAAGACGACAGGGTCCACGCGAATGGCCCCGAGCCTCGGCAGGCCGGGCGGGCTGAGCGCTACCAGCGCCCGGACGCCGAGGTCCGCCACGATCAGTCCCAGCCCGCCGCCGACCACGGCGAGCAGCAGGCTCTCGGTGAGCAACTGTCGCACGAGCCGCCCGCGACCGGCGCCGAGGGCGGCGCGCATGGCGAACTCGCCGCGCCGCTGCGCGCCGCGCGCCAGCAGCAGATTGGTCACGTTCACGCAGGCGATCGCGAGCAGCAGCACGACCGCACCGAGGACGGCGAGCAAGGCCGGCCTGACCGCGTGGGTGACATCGTCGCGCAGCGAGCTCAAGAGGAGTCCGCCCTTGAGGTCGGCCCATGGGACCCGCGGCAGCTCCGGGAT
The DNA here is from genome assembly GCA_036265815.1 of Gemmatimonadales bacterium. NCBI lineage: Bacteria > Pseudomonadati > Gemmatimonadota > Gemmatimonadia > Gemmatimonadales > Gemmatimonadales bacterium. The sequence goes on along the minus strand of DATAOI010000087.1, from coordinate 90,279 downwards.
CGGGGACCGCGCGACGGCGGCGAGCTCCCGCGCGGCTTGATCGACGCTCACGCCCGGCCGGAGCCGGCCCACCATCCGGAGATGATGACCCCACTCCCGGCTGTCGGGCGAGAACGATTCGCCGTATTGCAGCGGAGACCAGAGCTGGGCCGAGGGAACCAGCACGTTCTCGAATTGCTGCGGCATCACGCCGATGACGGTGTACGGATTGTCATCGAGGGTGACGATGCGGCCCACGATGGAGGCGTCGCCGCCGAAGCGGCGCTGCCAGAGCGCGTGGCCGAGGATCACGACATTGGGTCCCTTGGGCCGGTCCTCGGCAGCGTCGAAGTCACGCCCGAACAGCGGCGACACGCCGAGCGTCCGAAGGTAGCCGGCGCTCACCCGCTGGCCCTCCAGGCGCTCGGGCTGGTCGGGGCCGGTGACGGTGGGCTGCCAGGCTTTCATGACGGCCAGCCCCTCGAAGGAGCGGCTCCGCTGGACCAGCTCGTGATAGGTCCCGAAGGTGACGTCGATGGGCGAGCGGTCGGTGGCGATGTCGGAGATCATGACCAGGCGGCGGGCATCCGGATACGGCAGCGGTTCGAACAGGATGGGATTCACCGCGCTGAAGATCGCCGTGGTTGCCCCGATGCCGAGCGCCAGGGTCAGTACGCTGACGGCTGTGAAGCCCGGATTGACGCGGAGCCGGCGCGCGGCGTACCTGAGGTCGGCGAGCACGGCGCCAACCACGCTCTCCCACCCGCCATCGCGCACCTGCTCCTGGGCCGAACCCACATCGCCCAGCTCCAGACGCACGGTCCGCCGGGCCTCCTCGGGCGAGAGCCCGCTTGCCACCAGCGCGGCGGTAGCCTCCTCGAAGTAGTGCCGCAGCTCGTCGTCCAGCTCCCGGTCGGCGGCACGGCGGTTCAGGAGGACGCGGAAGCCGCGGGTGACCTGGCGCCAGAGGGACATGGGCCTAGCCCTCCGCGCTCAGCAGCCGGGCCACCGCGGTGGCCCGGCGGGTCCAGTCCGCCGTCTCGGCCTCGAGCTGCTTCCTCCCTGCGCGGGTCAGCCGGTAGAACTTGGCGTTCCGCGAGTTCTCGGTCTGGCGCCATTCCGAGTCGAGCCAGCCGGCCCGCTCCAGCCGCTGGAGCGCGGTGAGGAGGGAGCCCGGATTCACCTTGAAGACGCCGCGGGAGATCTGCTCGATGCGCCGGGTGATGCCGTACCCGTGCATGGGCTCGAGGCTCAGGGTCTTGAGGATGAGCAGGTCGAGGGTGCCCTGGATGACGTCGGTAGTCGGCTGGTCCACGAGCGAGGCTCCGGCAAAGGTCGTGAGCCAACGTAGCGCTTGTTCATCTTGATTGTCAAGAGTTGAGGGGCAGGAGGAAGGTGGGCAGCGGTGAGGCAGGGTGGGGCAGAGTGAGGCAAGGGCAAGGTGGGGCAAGGTTCTGAGTGGCGCTCTCACCCTGCCTCACCCTGCCCCACCCTGCCTCACCCTCCCTCACCCTTCCCTCAGCGCCACCGTTGGATCCACCCGCGTGGCCCGGCGCGCGGGCAGATAGGTTGCAAGCAAAGCGACCAGCAGGAGTACCGCGGAGAGCGTGAGGTAGGTGACCGGCTCGGTGCCGCTCACACCGTAGAGCTGGCTCCGGAGCGCACGAGTCCCGATCAGCGCGAGCGTCACTCCTCCGGCCAGTCCTACCAGCGCGAGCCGCATCCCCTCGCCCAACACCAGCCACCGCACCGCGCCGGGCGCGGCGCCGAGGGCGAGGCGGATGCCCATCTCGCGGGTGCGTTGCGCCACACCGTAGGCCGTGACGCCGTAGATGCCGATCAGGGCCAGCGTGAGCGCCACCGCACCGAAGAGTCCCAGGAGCAGCATGGTGAACCGGCGCTCGCCGATGGATTCGGCCACGACCTGCTCCAGGGTGCGCACGTTGGCAACGGCGAGGTCGCGATCGAGTGCCGCGATCTGGCGCCGTGCCGGGCCGGCGAGGGCCAGCGGGTCGCCCGAGGTGCGCAGCACCAGGGTCATCGACCGGCGCACCATTTTGAGAGCGCCTGGGAGCTGGTCATAGGCGAGCGTGTATTCCGCCCGGGGCGCCGTGGCGAGCCCCCAGCTCCGGGTATCGTGCGCGACCCCGATGATCGTCATCCAGGCCAAGGAGTCGCCGATCACCCGGAAGCGGCGCCCGACCGGATCGGTGCCGGGCCAGAGCGTTCGGGCCATGGTCTGGTTGATGACGGCGACCGGAGGCGAACGCTCCTCGTCCGACGGGGCGAACCCGCGGCCCCGCACCATCGGGATCCTGAGCGTCCGGTAGTATCCCGGCGTCGCCATGTTGATGTTGGGCGACGGCGCCGGATCACCCGGCCGGATGGGACGTCCCTCGACCTCGATGTCCCAGTTCCCCACCGCGCCGGTGAGGGGGAGGTGAGAGACCGCGCCCACATCGACTACGCCGGGCAATCCCGCGAGGCGCTCCTGCAGGGCGGAGTAGAACCCGACGACGCTCGCGGTGTCCGCGTAGCGGGTCTCCGGCAGCGCGAGATCCAGCACGAGCACATGATCGGGTCGGAAGCCGACTTCAACCTGCCGCAGGCGCCAGAAGCTCTGCAGCAGCAGGCTCGCACCCACCACCAGCACCACTGCGAGCGCAACCTCGACCGCGACAAACGCTCGTCGAAGACCCCCGCGCGCCCGGGTACCGCCGCGGTCACCGCCCTCCTGCAGCACCGACCCCATCCCAGATCCGGTGGCCTGGAGGGCGGGAGCGAGGCCGAAGACCAGACCGGTGGCCATCGCAAGGAGCAATGTCGCCGCGCAGACGACTCGGTCGATGGCGATGTCCTGGTGTCGCGGGAGGGATTCGGGACTCATCGCCAGGAGCGCGGGCACGCCGAGAGTGGCGAGCAGCAGGCCGACCGCTCCGCCGGAGAGCGCCAGCACGAGGCCTTCGGCCAGGAGTTGGCGGACCAGGCGCCCGCGGCCGGCACCCAGCGCGCTCCGCACCGCCAGCTCCCGCCGCCGCGACTCCGCTCGAACCAGGAGCAGGCTGGCGACATTGGCGCAGGCCACGAGCAACAGCATCGTGACCGCGGCCAGGAGAATGAGAAGCGCCGGCCGCACCGATCCCACGACGGTATCCGTGGTCGACTCCACTCCGAGGGCGAAGTCCACGTTGCGGGAGTACGCGTCCGGATTGTCGCGGGTGAGCCGGAGCGCCAGGGTCCGGAGCTGGGTGCGGGCATCGGTGAGAGTGGCGCCGTCCCGGAGACGCCCGACCGCCTCGAGATAATGGGCGGTTCGCGGCTGTGGCGCCGCGCGGTCGATGGCCGCGGGCAGGAACAGCTCCGCTTGCTCGAAGGCGAACCCGCGCGGCATGACGCCCAGAATCGTATGGGAGACGCCGTCGAGCATGAGCGGCCGGCCAACCACCCCGGGATCGCCGCCGAAGCGACGGCGCCACAACGCGTCGCTCAGCACGACCACCGCCGGCGCGCCGGGACGGTCTTCGTCCGGCGCGATGAACCGGCCCAGAGCCGGAGGTGTGCCCAGGACCCGGGTGAAATTGTGAGTCACCAGGAGCGAAGGCGTCCGCTCCGGCTCCCCGGCCCCGGTGATGGTGCGCTTCGTCTGCCGGTAGCCCGCCACGGCCGCGAGCGCAGGCACGCGCTCCAGGTCGATCAGCTCCGGCTCCGAGAGACTCGAGTGCAGAAGATCGAGGCCGGGGAAGACGTCGTAGATGGTGACCAGGCGATCCGGCTGGGCAAACGGCAACGGCCGGAGCAACACACCGTTCACCACGGTAAAGATCGCGGTGTTGGCGCCGATGCCGAGGGCCAGGGTAAGGAGGATGGCGAGCGTGAGGCCGGGCGTGCGGACCAGCGTGCGTACAGCGTAGCGGAGGTCATGCCCCAGCTCCGAGTACCACTCGCGCCGGCGAAGGTGGAGCCCGCGGCGCCCCGCGATCCGCCGGCACTCCGCTTCGGTACTCGCGAGGTCTCCGAAGCGCCGCTCCGCCTCTACCCGCGCTTGGGCGGGGCTCATGCCGGCCGCGACATACTCCTCGGTTCGCATGTCGAGGTGGAACTCGAGCTCGTCGTCCACCTCTTCCGCGTCGCGGCGCCAGAACCGCGCGTACCGCCGCCACTCCCTCATGCCGGGTGCTCGGCGGCGCGCAGCACCTTGGCGATTGCTTCGGCGTAGCGGGTCCAGCTCGAGGTCTCCGCCCGCAAGTGCTGCCGGCCCTTGGGAGTCAACCGGTAGAACTTGGCGCGGCGATTGTTTTCCGACACGCCCCACTCGGCACTCACCAGCTCCCGCTCCTCCAGCCGGTGGAGCGCCGGATAGAGCGAGCCTTCCTCGACCTGGAGCGCGTCGTCGGTGACCTGCTGGATCCAGGCGGCCACGCCGTAGCCGTGCCTGGATCCCCAGGTCAGGGCCTTGAGGATGAGGATGTCGAGGGTGCCTTGCAGCAGGTCGGCGGGTCGAGGTGGCACGAGGGCTCTCCCTAGAAGGTCTAGGGGAAAGATATGGTGCTCCCCTAGAACGTCAAGGGGAGGGTAAACCCCGCGTGAGATCTTGTCCGCAGCTCTGGTCAATCGCGTCAGTCCGGAAACGCATCAGCCAGATCCCCCACCCTGCCCCACCTTGCCTCACCTTGCCTCACCTTGCCTCACCCTGCCTCACCCTGCCTCACCTTGCCCCACCCTGCCCCCCTCGTATGTTCCCCACATCCTCACTCGGTTACGGTCCCCACTGTCCAGCCCCCACGCCGGGCTCCAGGCCGCGCTCGGCGATCGCTACGTCCTGGAACGCGAGATCGGCGCCGGAGGCATGGCGCGGATCTTCGTGGCCAACGACGTCAAGCACCGCCGCCGGGTGGCGATCAAGATGTTGCGCCCCGAGAGCGCGGCATGGATGGGGGAGGAACGGTTCCACCGCGAGATCGACATCGCCGCGCGGCTACAGCATCCCAACATCCTGCCGATCTACGACTCGGGCGGCGCCGACTCCCTCCTCTATTACGTCATGCCGTTCGTCACCGGCGAGACCCTGCGCGAGCGGTTGGCGCGGGTGGGACGGTTGCCGGTGGACGAGGCGACCCGGCTCGCCTCGGAAGTGGCCGACGCGCTCCACTATGCCCATGACCAGAACGTGGTGCATCGGGACATCAAGCCGGCCAATATCCTGCTCTCCGGCGGCCACGCGATGGTGGCGGACTTCGGGATCGCCCGGGCGATCTCCGAGGCCGACGACATCAAGCTGACCCAGACCGGCGGGAACGTCGGCACTCCCGCCTACATGAGCCCCGAGCAGAGCTTCGGCGGGCCGGCCATCGACGGGCGCACCGACCAGTACAGCCTGGCCTGCGTGCTCTTCGAGATGCTCACCGGCGAGATCCCGTTCGCCGGACCGACGGCCCTGGCCGTGCTCAGCCGCAAGTCCACCGAGCCGGCCCGGAGTGTCGCCACGCTCAGGAGCGAGGTCCCCCGCTCGGTCGACTACGCGCTCCTGCGTGCGCTCGACCGCGATCCGGACCGGCGATTCCCAACCTTGGCCGAGTTCACAGCCGCGCTGCGGGGCACCTCGGACACCACCGTAGTAAGCCGCGTGCCCGGTGCCCCGCCGCCGTCCGGCTGGTCGATCGCCGTGCTGCCCTTCGCCAACAGCAGCCCCGGCTCGGAGAACGAATATCTCAGCGACGGCATCACCGACGACCTGATTCACGCCCTGGCGAAGCTGGGCGGGCTCCGAGTCCTCGCCCGCACGTCGACCTTCGCCTTCAAGTCCCGGCACGAAGACGTGCGGACCATCGGCCGGGAGTTGCAGGTCAACGCCGTGCTGGAGGGCAGCGTCCGACGGAGCGGGGACCGGCTGCGGGTCACCACCCAACTGGTGGACGTGGCGAACGGGTTCGAGCTCTGGTCCGAGCGGTACGATCGCCGGTTCAGCGACATCTTCGACGTGCAGGACGACATCTCGCGCTCGATCGTCGAGGCGCTCCGGATCGGCGTGCTCCGTAAGGAAGCCCGGCTGGTCGAGGCGCCCACCACCAGCGTCACGGCCTACGAATCGTACCTCAAGGGCCGCTTCCACTGGAACCAGCGGACCGAATCCGGCCTGCTCAAGAGCCTGGAGCTCCTCGGCGCGGCGGCCGCGGCTGACCCGAGCTTCCTCCAGGCGTTTGCGGGGCTGGCGGACGCCCACCTCACGCTGGGCATTTACGGCGTGCTGTCTCCCGAGGAAACCATGCCCCAGGCGATGGAGGCGGCGGAGCGGGTGCTCGCTGAGGACAGCCGGTCGGCCGAGGCTCTCGCGGCACGGGCGTCGGCGCTGGCGCTGTACCGCCACGACTGGGCGGGGTCCGAGCGGGATTTCCTGGCGGCCACGGAGAGCAGCCCGCAGTATCCGACGGCCCACCAGTGGTACGCCATGCACTGCCTGGTGCCGCTCCGCCGGTTCGCCGAAGGGCGGAGCCAGCTGCGCCTCGCCCGCGAGCTGGACCCGCTCTCTCCGGCGGTCGCGGCAAGCCTCGGGATTCTGGCGTACTACGAGGGAGGGGAGGAGGAAGCCGCCGCCATCTTCTCCGCCGTGCTGGGGAGAGATCCGAGCTTCGGGCTGGCCACCTATTTCCTGGGACAAGTGGAGACCGTGATGCGCCGCTATCCGGAGGCGATCGACAACTTGAACCGGGCGAAGGTGCTCACCGGAGAGAGTCCCGAGGTGGAGTCGGCACTGGGTGTGGCGCATGCCTGTGCGGGAGACGCGAGCGCGGCGGGCAGGTCGCTGGCGCTGCTGACGGAGCGGGCCCGGACGCGCTACGTCTCCCCGGTGCTCATGGCGCAGGTGCACACGGCGGTCGGTGACCCGGAACGTGCACTCGACCTCCTGGAGGAAGGCCACCGGATCCACGCCACCGAGATGGCGCTGGTGGACGTCAAGCCGGTGTTCGAGGCGCTCCGGCCGCATCCCCGGTTCGCCGGCCTGGTGCAACGAATCCGAGGTGAGCCGTGAGTCCCCCGTGGATCATGTTCCAGGGCTGGCGCAACCTCCTCTTCTACAGCTGGCCGGTGGCGCCGGCCACGCTGGCGCGGCTGCTGCCGCCGGGGCTCCCGGTGGACCAGTTCGAAGGCAGCGGATGGGTAAGCCTGGTGCCGTTCCTGATGAAGGACCTGCACCTTCGATGCCTCCCATCGATCCCCGGGACCGGCACCTTTCCCGAGGTGAATCTCCGCACCTATGTCCGACTGCGTGGTGAGCCCGGCGTCTTCTTCTTCAGCATCGACGCCGCATCCTGGCTCGGCGCGGTGGTCGCCCACGCGGTGTTCCACCTGCCGTACTTCCGCGCCCGGATTCAGATGACGGAGGAGGGGGGTGGCTTTCGGATCGCGAGCCAGCGAACGCTGCGGGCGGGGTCACCCCCAGCCGACCTGGTCGCCTCGTGGCGTCCGCGGGGGGCGTTGCAGGCTCCGTCGGTCGGCTCGCTGGAGCACTTCCTTCTCGAGCGATACGCCTCGTTCGCCCCGGGCCCGCGCGGCTACTTCTACCGCGGCCCCATGCTGCACTCCGACTGGCAGGTGCAGGACGCCGATGCCGAGCTCGATGGGAGCACGCTGATCACCGCGGCCGGCCTCGACGCCCCGCGCAACGCGGTCTGCCACTATTCGCCGGGCACCGATACCCGGGTCTGCCTGATCCAGCGCGTCCCCGTGGCAGGGTGAACCGAGCGATGTCACTCTGCGGCCGCCTCCCCTGGTTGGTATCCCAGACCGAGGCGGAGATGCTCTTTCTGAGCTGGCCGGTGGCACCAGCGTCGCTCGCCGGCCGAATCCCGGCCCCGCTCTCGTTGGACACCTTCGAGGGGCAGGCATGGATCACCCTGATCCCGTTCCGGATGGAGCGGTTGCGCCCGCGCGGCCTGCCGCCGGTTCCGCCGTTCTCGCGCTTCGACGAGGTGGACTGCCTCACGTACGTCGTGTACGGCGAGGAGCCAGGGATCTGGTTCTTTCGAATCGATGCCGGCACGCTGATGGGATCCGTGGTCGGGCGGAAGCTTTTCGGTCTGCCCTATCACGATTCCGCGGTGTCCCTCCATCGCGAGGGAGAGGATCGGGTCTTCCGAAGTGAAGGAAGAGTCGATGACGGCGATGAGCGGCCCGAGCTGCGACTGCGCTATCGTCCGCGCGGGCCGGCGTATGAGGCGGCGCCGGGAACACTGGCCCGATTCATCGTCGAGCGCTTCGTGATGTTCTCCAGCAGCGGGAGCGGAGCGCTCCTGAGGGGCAGTGAGGCCCGGGCCCCGCGCTTGATTCAGGAGTGCGACGTTACCGTGAGCCGCAACACGCTGCCGCAGGCGGCGGGGATCCCCGGGCCAACCGGGGAGCCAACGGCCTGGTACTGCGCCCGGTCCGAGATCCGGACCTGGATTCCGGAGAGGGTGAGGCAGGGTGGGGCAAGGTGAGGCAAGGTGGGGCAAGGTTGTGGGTCACCAGTGGAGGCCGATGATGTCGTTGCGGCTGGGATAGCCGGAGAGGGCATTGCCGGCCAGCAGCCCTGACATGGTGGCCGCCTCGATACAACCCATATTGAGTCCGCAATCGGTCCAGTCGCCGGCGAGGTAGAGATTGGTGAACTCGCCGTCGTCGTGAGCGGGCAGGCGATACTTGTCGCTGCCGGGGACCGAGAGCACGTAGCGCTCCGACGGCTCGACGTTGGCGCGGAAGTACTGCGCGCCGAGGCGCTCGGGACCGACGGCACCGGTGCCGCGCTGATCGACCAGCCACTCCCACCGGAAAGTGCCCGGCGCCGGGTTCGCCTCAGGAAAGAGTGCGCCGACCTTCTGGAGGAGAAAGTCTCGCACGATCCCTTCCACCTTTGCGTCCTCCGCGGCCTGATCGGGGTAGGCCGCCTGTGGTCCGCACGGCGTTTCGGGCAGGGGCGAATCATCCGCCATCATGCCGCAGTAGTACGCGGCATTCAGTGGATATTGTTCCCGCCCTGGGCGGCCGCCGGACTGCCAGCCTTCGCAGGGGATGAGGTGCGACATGTCGGCCCAGGTATCGAAGGGGCCGGTGTCGTAGCCGGAGACCACCGGCTGCTGCATCGAGGTCCAGCCGAGCTCGTAGGCCGTCCGGCGGTACCAGACCTGACTGGCGAGGGTGCGTGTGGTCTTGACGTGGGTGATCATGTCGCGCCACTTGGCGCTCTTCTTCACCAGATCGCAGGCGATGTAGGGAAGGGCGCCGATCGAGATGGCGAGGACGACCTGATCGAAGTCGCGGCCGCGTTCCAGGGTCAGGGGCCGATCGCCCGCCCAGTTGGCGCCGTAGGACTCGAGATTCACGCCCGACTCGCGGAGCGCGTCTCCGTCCACCAGCTGGCGGTAGAGCGGCCGGTCGGGCCAGCAGGGCAACCCCTTCACATCGACGAACGGCTGGTAGCCACCCAGCTCCTGCACCCGGGGCACCAGCTCGGCCTGCCGGGTGAGATCGATCCGATCGATCGTTGCGGCATCGGCGCTGGCCTGCACCCGGTCCACGCGATGGAAGAAGGCGAAGCGCACGCCGCGCCGGCGCAGAATCTCGTAGACCGGGCCGAAGACCGTGTCGCCCATACCGGCCTGCATCTTCCAGATGCCGGAGCCGCGATAGGTGAGCGCCTGGCGGAGACAGCACTTGAGGGCCTCCCCGGCCTCCATCTTCGCATGGGGCGGCCAGTCGGCGCCGGGCGGCTTGGTGTTGTCGCCGTTCTCGTAGGCGAACATCCCGTCGTACAGTCCCACCATGAACGCCGAGTTGAGCATCAACCCGCCATCGTCGAGCGCGTGGCGCGCCATCCAGTCCCGAAAATCTTGCCCGTTGAGCGGCTTGAAGCCGTACAGCAGCACCCGGTTCGCGACCATCCCGGCGAAGGTGGCAAACATGAAATGCAGCACGATCCAGCGCTCGCGCTGCATGGGATCGGTGGCGATCGCCTTCTGGTTCCGCTTCCAGTACCGGCGGAGCAGCATACGGTTGGCGGCCACGAACGCCACGTTCAACAGGTGGAACGGGGTCTCGAGGAACCAGAGGTGCCGGAGCACCCCGGCGAGCCACAGGACGAAGCGTCCCTCGCGCACGCCTTCACGCCGCTGGGCTTTCTGGCGCGGTTTCGAGGGAAAGGCGACCCACTGATCGCCGGTCGGCGACGGCGCCTGTCCCTGGGTCCGCCCGAGGAAGTTGGCGTAGTACATCTTCACGCCCGTCGCGACGTAACTCCAGAGCGGGAGCAGCCCGCCGTGGCCGGGCACGGCGTCGTTGACGGGGAAGGTCCCGATCCACTGGCGCCACTGGTGCCCCACGTGCATCTCGACGCCGGAGACGCTGTGGGGATGAAACGCATCCAGCCAGCTCGCCAGCGGCGCGTCGGGTGACCGACCCAGCTCCGCGTACGCCTTGCGCATGATCCGAAAGGCGTTGTCGTAGCAGCCAAACCAGATGTGAAGCCCGTGCTCCTGGATGCGGTGGTGGTACTCCGGATCGAGGTTCCGGCCGCTGGCACCCTTCCCTCCCAGGCGCCAGCCCATCTGGTAGACGGTCACCTCGTAATCCGCGCGGCGAGGGTTCTCCGGATCGGTGAGCGCCAGCGCCGCGGTCAGTCCGGACATCCCCCCGCCCAGGATGGCCACCCGGGTCTTCGGACGCGACGTCGAATCGGTCATGGAGTCCTCGCCAGTGAGTCGAGGCGGCGGAGGCGCCCCGCGGCGCCCATGGAGGTGTACAGGTCGTGCGCACGGGCGGCGTGGCGGTCCCGCTCGGCGGAGGCCGGATGGAATCGCGCGAGGGCGAGGGCGGCCTCGGCCTCGTCCCAGCGCTGGCCATCGGAAGCGGCGAGCGCGAGAGAGCGGCGCCACTTGCGGAGGGCCGGGCGATCCTGCCCGCGCGCCATGGCAAAGGCGCCCGCGAGGCGCTCCGCGGGGGGAGTGTAGAGCGACGCCATGTAGCGCGCGGTCCGGATGAGGGGGCGGTGCATCAGCGCACCGAGGTGAAGGAGCCGCTCCCGACTGGCAACGTCTCCCGCGGAGCGGGCATTCAGCAGGAGTGCCGCGGCTTCTCCCCCGGCGACGTATCCCTCGGCAGCGATCCCGCTCATCCCCACCTCGGCCGCCAGCACGGCGATCTCCTCCAGCAGCGGAAGCACGTCCTGCTCGGCGCCCTGGAGCGCCCGAGCCCACGCCAGCACGCCGCCCGCGTAGATCCGCTCGGCGGGATAGCGCTCGCGACTGCGGATCGCCCGGCTCTCGGTGGCGGCCTGCTCGGCCTCGCTCAGGCGTCCGAGCCGGAGGAGGACCAAAGCGAGCTGCGCCAGTCCGAGCACGCAGGAATGGGCGGAGTCGCGGCGGCGGCCGGACGCCACAACGCCTTCCATCAGCGCGAGGGCTCCGAGCAAGTCGCCACTGGCCAGCGCACGAGTCGCGTTGGAATAGCAGACCTCCTCCCAGCCGCGCGCGTCTCCCAGCTCGACGTGCAGCGCGGCGGAGCGCTCGAACGGCTCGGTGGCCTCAGCGAGCCGGCGGGTCATCATGTAGATCATGCCTCTCACTTTTTCCAGGTTGGCGATGGCGTGGAGGTTCCCCGCCGCGGTGGCCGCCGCGCGGGCCCGCTCGTAGTACCCAGCGGCGATCCGATGAAGACCGAAGGCGTTGTCGAAGGTGGCGCCGACGTTGGTGTAGGCGGTGGCGAGCTGGCCGGCGACTTCGGCACCTTCGCCGGCCCGCTCCGCCAGATTGAGCGCCTCGAAATTCGCGGTGACCGCGCCGAGCAGGTTGCCGATCGGGAAATACGCCCGGATCAGGATACCGAGCGCACCGGCCATCTCGGTCCGCTCGGCCGCTTGCCGCGCAGACGGAACCGGGGTCGAACGGGGGAGAAGACGATGGACGGCCTGCCGCAACACCCCGCCGCAGAGCAGGCCCACCAGCCGGGGGCGGGTCCGGGGCCACGGACGGCCCAGCGCGGCGAGCGCATCCTCCAGTCGCGACGATGCTTCGGCCGTATCACCGAGGGAGTACGCGGCCGTACCGAGTCCGCGGAGCGCGCGGGCGCGGCGAAGCGCGCGGGTGGGCGCGGGCTCGGCCGGCAGCCGGTCGAGTCGGGAAAGAACCTTGGTGAAGAACGCGGCGGCCTCACGGTTGGCGAAGCTTCGGAGGGCCTGTTCTCCGGCCAGCTCCCCATAGCGAACCGCCTCCGCCGGTGCCTCGGCGGACTCCCAGTGATGCGCCAGCACCGGATAGAGCGGAGCCAGATCGCTGCCCTGCCCCTCGTACCACTCGGCGACGGCGCGATGGAGCTCCTGGCGATGAGCGAAGAGCAGCGTGCCGTACACCGCGTCGTGGGTGATGGCGTGCTTGAAGGTGTAGCTCGGCTCCGGCTCGGAGACGGGCCGGGCGATCTCGAGCCGCGCCAGCTCCTCCAGCGCGGCCGGAATGGCGGATCGCTCACCCGCCACGGGATACACCGCCTCCAACAGGCGGACCGGAAAGACCCGGCCGATGACACTGGCCACCTTCGCGGCCCGCTGCGACACGGGCGTGAGCCGGTCGAGGCGGCTGGTCACCAGCCCCTCGAGGGTATCGGGCAGGAGTGCCGCGGGATCTCCGGCGCTCTCGTCCAGCACGCAGCGGCGCTCCTCGACCCGGATCACCCCAGCCTCGAGCAGCGCATGCACCAGCTCCTCGAGATAGAGCGGATTCCCCTCGGCCCGCTGGTCGATCAGCGCCGCGATCCGCGGCGGCAGCGCGTCGACGCCGAGCCGGCTGCAGGCAAGGCTCACGGCCGATGCCGCGGGCAGTGGCTCCAGGAGGAGACTCACGGTCCCAGGATCGCCGCGAAGCTCCTCGACCGCCGGTGGAAGCGGCGCGCCGGCAGCGAGCTCGTCGAGCGGACGGGAGACCACCGCGATGAGGAGCGGCGCCGCCCGGTGGCGCAGCGTGGCGAGCAGGGCCCAGGAGGTGGAATCGAGCCAGTGCGCATCCTCGAGCAGCAGGAGTGTCGGGCCGCCGGCGAGGCTCTCCACCAGCCCGGCGAGCAGCTCGAGGGTGTTCGCGGCCCGAACCTCCGCCTCCATCTGCGTAGTGACGGGAGTCTCCTCGATATCGAGCGGGAGAACCGCCTTGAGCAGGGGAGCCTGGCGCTCGAACGCCGGGCCGAGGGCACGGAGCCGCTGGAGCACGGCGTCGCGCACGCTCGGATCTCCTGCCCTCCCTCGCTCCACGCCAAGCAGGGCGGCGAAGACCGGCTGCCAGGCGTGATAGGCGCGCTGGCGCTCCACCGGATCGCCCACACCGCGCAGCACTCGAACTCCGATTTGCTGTGCTCTCGCCATCAGCTCCGCCGAGAGCCGGCTCTTTCCGATGCCGGCGGCTCCCTGGAGCACCAGCGCGCCCCGATCGCCCCGGGCAGTGGCGAGGAGGAGCGGCTCCAAGAGGGCGAGCTCGGTCTCGCGGCCCACGAGCGGTGCGGCTACTGGTCCGCCGACATCCATCGTCATGCTCCGGCCGATGAGCGTGGCCGCCAGAACGGGCTCGGGTCTGCCCTTGACCTGCAGCGGGCTCAGGGCGGAGAAACGGTGACGCCCGGCGGCGCGGGCGGCGCGCTGGTCTACCAACGTCTCGCCCGTCGGCGCGTGGGACATGAGCCGCGCGGCAAGGTTGACCGGCTCGCCCATTACGCCATAGCAGCGGCGCTCGGCGCTGCCGCAGGCACCGGTCCACACCGGTCCCTGGCTGATGCCGATGCGAGTCCGCGGCACGAAACCGAGCGTGTCGGGAGGGGCCTGGAGCACGACCGCCGCCGCGGCGGCGCGATCGGCGGCGTCTTCATGGGCCACTGGCGCTCCGAAGGCGGCGTAGAGGTTGGTGCCCTTGTCGCCGATGGTGAGCTGAATGACGGCGCCGCCCAGCCCGGCGATGGTGGCCTGGGCCCATCGCACCCAGGCATCGAGACGCGCGGGAGCCTCACGATCTGTTTCCCAATCGATGCCGTCCAGACTCGCGAACAGCGGCACGACCTGACGCAGCTCCCCCAGAAATCTGCCGCCCGCGGCCATTCGCTCGGCCACGGCGGGGAGGACCCAGCGCCGCGTCACGTCCTCGCTGAGCTGCGCCGGAAACGCGGGCCAGGGTGAGGGAGGGGCACAGGCCGCGACGGCCAGCACCGGGTGAGCCCGGCCGTGGCTCCCACCGAGCGGACGCGGGATCCCGGCCACCAGGTTTGCCTCGAGCAACTCATGGCTCGCGTCGTCCACCAGGATCTCGCCCGCCGCCGCCGCTTGCTCGGCCGCCGCCATCCGATCGAGTGTGGCTCCCGCCATGGCGTCGAGGAGGCAGTAGTCGGGGTCTCCAACCGCCAGCCGGCGGGCGGCACCCGCCGCAACCGCCACCTTGATCCCCAGCGCCACCTTGCCCTCGCCCGGTGCGGGCGCAAACGCTCTCATGGCCGTCTGCATCCGCTCCGCGGCTGTCACCGCGCGGAGCGCGGCGGAAGGATAGCCGGGCAGCCCGGCCGGCATCGCGTCGAACCAGCAGGTGATTGAATCCCCGGCAAAGCCCACCACCGCGCCCGCCTGCTGGTGAATGATGGCAATCAGCGGATCGTAGAGGCGATTGAGCCGGGAGAGCAGCTCCTCGGCACCACGCTTCCCTCCCTGCTCCGCGGCCAGGGCGCCGGAGAGCGCGGTAAATCCGGATACGTCCGCGAAGAGGGCCGCGCCGGCCGCATGCTCGGGCAGTTCCCGGCCGGCTGCGAGGGCGTGACAGCGGTCTATCGGAAGGAAGGGCCGCAGCAGATCCATCCGGCTAACCTCTCCGTCGGAGCCCTCGGGTCCAGCCCGCCAGCCGGCGGAGCAACGGCCTGGCCGACGCGAGAGACGGATACACCGGCTCGCCCCGGAGCACCCAGCGCTCGAGAAAGGACGCCGTGTTCCATCGGGCGGCCTCGCGATAGAGGCGTGCGAGTTGGGGATGGATCAGGACCTGATCCAGGCAGATCGTCGTCGCCTCTTCCAGCGTGTGACCCCGATGCATCACCTCACGGATCTCCGGACGCGTCAGGGGGTACTTGTCGGGATAGAAGTCGGGCAGGTGCACCATCGCGTCCACCGAGGGGAAGCGAGGATTGCACATGAAGCGCCCGAGCGCGCCAAAGGCTGCCCCCTCGGCCAGCGCCTGAGCGAAGAGCAGCCGATAGAGCACCATGTTTACGAAGATCTGTTCCGAGCGAGGCTCCGACCCTGCCGCCGTGAGGTGCCTCTCGTAGCCGGCCGCGATGCTCGAGTTGTGGGCTCGGTACCAGGTTCGCTCGCCTGGCGCCAGCATGTACGACATCCAGGAACCGACCGGTGCGTCGGCGGTGGCGGGGTCGAGGCCGGCCTCGCGGCCCAGCGCGGCGAGCTCACCATCATAAAGGAAAGAAAGGTTTACCTCGCGCCACCAGAGACTGCCGGCTGGTCCGCGGGATCCGTCCACGGGATTGAGGACGCCGCGGCCGATCTCCCAGCGCAGAAAGTCGAGCTCGGAGCGGCCGTAGCCGAACTCGGAGTCGGGATCGCTCGAGTCGAGTGCACCCCGCGCCATGAGCTCCTGGCCGAAGCCGAAGCGGCGGTAGAAGGCCATACGGAGCTCGAGCCGGCGGTCGGGATCGTCTGCGACCGCGTCAGTAACTCGTCGCGCCCGGGCCGCCAGTTCGCTCCAGCTCAGAAGGAGATCTCAATGCGCGAGCTCACCAGCCTTCCGATCTCGGGCGTGCCGACGAACTCGGCATGCCGATGGTCCAGCACATTCAACGCGTCGAGCGAAAGCCAGGTGTCCCTGGCCCACGGGAGCCGCAGGCCGGCGCCGAGGTCGAAGACGGCGTAGGACGACACCCGGCCCACGTAGGCGGGCGAGCTCACCGAGAATGGCGAGGCGGCGCGACCACGCAGATAGGCCCAGTGGCCCCCCGGATCGTCCCGCCAGTCGATGGCCAGGCTGCCGTGATGGCGCGGGATCTGGAACAGCAGGTACCCCGCACTGCCGCCGAGGTCGGTCGAGTCCTTGCTGGAATAGGAGTAGCCCCCGGTCACGGTCACCTGTGAGGTGGCGTGCCAGCCGAGGCTTACGTCCGCACCCCAGTAATCGTAGCGCCCACCCTGGGTCGCGGGCTGGAAGATCAGCAGGTCAGCCCCGGGGACCTCGCGCGGCTCGATCGTCCCCACGGGTATCGTGGCGACCGCCGCGGCCGCGGCCTGAGCCTCCGCGGGCGAGACGTACTGGGAGAGGTACTGGGTCAAGCTGACCGGGTCGAAGAACACGTTGGGCGTGTTGACGCTCGAGGTGGTGGCGAAGACGTGGCTCGCGCGGACGTAGTAGAGGTCGACGGTGGTGAAGAAGCGATCGGTCAGGTACCCCTTGTAGCCACCCTCGAGCGAGCTCTCCACCGTTCTCTGCACCGGGGCGACATCCAGGATCTGCGCCGGGGTCACTTGCGTGAACGTCTGGAGCGCCGGATTCAGCAGCGCGAGCTGGCTGCCCACCTGCGCGCCGGTCGGTGCGGGGATACCGGAGAGGTCGAGCCCGCGTGCCTGCAGCAGGGCCACCATCACCGGCCAGGTCAGCGTCGCATCGGCGGGAGCGCTCACCACCTGGCCCCCGGCGAACGCGGCCGGGATACGCATGCACAGCCCGCCGCAGGATCGATCGAAGGTGAAGCCCTGCCCTGCCGATCCCTCCAGCCGAAGCGAGAACGGCAGCGGCCCGAGCGGGCCCAGGCTCACGTCGGGAAAGAGGGCGCGAGCCGAGGGCTGCGCAAACGAGCGGCTCCAGCTGGCACGAAGCGCGTGGTTGGGCGCCGGCTTGAACACCAGTGCGGCCCGCGGCGACAGGAAATAGGCATCGGCGAGCCGGTTGTGATGATCGAGGCGGAGCGCCCCACTCAACTCCAGGCGCGGGCCGGCCGCCGCGCTCAGGTGCACGTAGGCGCCGGTCTCGCGGAGATCGTCGTCGTTCTCGAATCGGCCGTTGAGGGTTCCCCCGGTGCGAGGGACGCCCAGGCGGAAGTCGCCTCCAGTCAGGAGCCGAAATGGTCCCCGTTCGGCGCGATACTGAAGCTGCGCGGCGAACCGGCGGGAGTTCTCCTCAAGCCGGGTGCCGCTCCGGAGATTGTAGACCTCGCCCGCGTCGCTCAGATCGAGCGTGACATTGGCAAAGAGGTGCGGGTGCTCCAGCCGGGTCTGCACGAAGGTGGAGCGCCAGCCGTTGGACTGCGCGGCGCCGGCTTCCGCTCCGGTCTCGATTCCCACCCCGCGGCTCACCCCGACGCTGCTGACCAGAATGGCGTTACGCGCCACGACCCAGTCGGCCCGGGCCTCCGAGTGGAACACGTCGGCGGTCGGGCGGCGTCGCCCGATGAGGAGCGTATCGGCCAAGGCCCCCGCGGCCAGCGCCTGCGATCTCAAGCTCTGCTCGACCGGGTCGTTGAAGTGCCACTCGTCGGCCCGCGCGTACCGCGCCGACAGCTTGACGCCGAGCCGGGTGCCGACACGCCGGGAGATCCGGGCAGAGCCGTCGGCGTAGGCCCGCTGCCCGCCGGTGAAGCTGAGCTTCGTCTCCGGCTCCCCCAGGGGCGACCGGCTGATGAAATGGACGACGCCGCGCCGGCTGTTGGGGCCATAGATCACCGCGCCGGGTCCGCGCACCACCTCGATCCGATCCAGGTCCTCCGTGGTCGTCGGAATCAGGCCGGGATTGTTGTATTCCAGCACCGGCAGCGCGGCGTAGCGGTAGTCGGACAGCATCAGCAGGTCCGACGACGTCACGTTGCGGGGGCCGCGGGCGCTGAAGGTCTGGCTGAAGAATCCCTTGGTGGCGTAGTCGATGCCGGGGACGTCGCGCAGGTGATCGGCGAGGGTGGTGGCGACGGTGGTCCGCAGCCTCTCTCGGGGCACCACGGTGACTGCGCTGGGGCTGCGGAGTGCCGTCTCGAGGGCGAGATTGGCGGTCACTACCAGGGGCTCGAGCTGGAGGGGCAGCTCGGGAAGCCGGACGTCGAGCGCCAGGTCCGTCTCCCCTACGTCGATCGAGCCGCTCGCACGGGCGGCGTATCCGATCCGGGCGACCCGGACCTCGTAGCTGCCCGGCGCGATGCGGGTCAAGCGAAACCGTCCGCGGCCGTCACTCTCCGCGGCACCCACGGTCTGCCCGTCGCGCCGGAGGATGACCCGGGCTCCCTCCAGCCGCGCGCCGGTAGCGGAGTCCGTGACCAGCCCGGTGACCTTCACCGCTTGCCCCGCCGCCACCTGGGCGAGCAGGACCAGCGGGAGCACGCCGACACCAGCGCGAAGCCCGATTGCACCGACAGGGCGGCCGCAGGGGGCCATTCCGGCCTCGTCGTCAGGAGTGCGAATCTAGGTTGTGATCGGGAGAACGAGCAGTAGGATACGGAAGGGGGCAAGGTGGGGCAAGGTGGGGCAGGGTGAGGTAGGGTTGGCCCCCGCCCTGCCTCACCCTGCGACCTTTCCTACACCCACCTGTCGTTCTGCGCCGTCCGCTCGCCGCCCGCATGGCCGGTGTTGAGGATTCCGCGCGGCTCGATCAGCAGCAGCTTCACCTCCGCCGCGGCGAACGGCTTGTGCTCGGTGCCCTTGGGGACAACGAACAGCTCGCCGGGACGGAGGAGGACGGCGCCGTCGCGGAAATCGATGCGGAGCTCGCCCTCGAGCACGAGGAAGGCCTCGTCGGTCTCCGGGTGATCGTGCCAGACGAAATCGCCCTCGATGCGGACGACCTTGAGCTGGTAGTCATTGAGCTCCGCGACAACGCGCGGGCTCCACTGGTCGGGAATCAGGCCGATCTTCTGGATGAGATTGATGGCCTGATAGGAGGTGGTGGCGGGGACCATGGTGTACTCCCTGGGCGAGGGCATCGACGCTTTGGTGCGCGGTAGGATCGGAATGTGACTCGGAGATCGGAAGGTCGCCAGCGGAGCGCAGGGACCGGCTCGGGCGGGTCGCCCCGAGCCTAGTGAAAGCTCGCGCCACCTTCCCGGACCAACGGGCGCAGGCGGACCCCGACGTTCCCCCGGCCGCGGACCCCAACCCACGCGGGTCCGCGGCTCCCTACGCTCAGTCGGCCGCCCCCATCGTCGCGATACGCGCCTCGAGTCCCTTGGGATTCACCGCGTACGCATCCCCATACTCGGCCGCGAACGGATCGGGATAGATCTCCTCCAGCCCCTGCTCCAGCCCGTCCAAGATCGAATGCGCGACCGCCGACGGCGATACCTTCGGGAAGGTGAGCTCGGCTGCCATGTCCGTGTCCACCGGCCCGGGGTACACCCCCGCCACGTAGGTTCGCTGTCCGCGCAGGAGCTGCCGGGTGCTCTGGGTGAGCGAATGGAGCGCGGCCTTGGACGAGCTGTAGGTGAGCACCAGCGGCATGCCCACCAACCCGGCCACCGAGCTCACGTTGACCAGCGTACCGCCGCCCTGCCGCGCCAGCACCGGGGCGAACGCCTGGGAGACCTGCAGCACGCCGACCACGTTGGTCTCGTACTCCCGCCGGGCCGCGTCGAGCCACACAGGATCCTCGAAGCCGCCTGCCATATGGCCCAGGATCGCGGCATTGTTCACCAGCAGATCGATGTCGCCGGCCTGCGCGACCGCCTGCCGCACCTCCTCGGAGCTGGTGATGTCGAGCCGAAGCGGTACGACCCGTCCTGCGTTCTCCGCTACGAGATCGGCCACCGCCTCCGGCTTCCGAGCGGCCGCATAGACCTTCCGCGCGCCCCGCTCCAGCAGCGCCTCGACGATAGCCCGCCCGATTCCCCGATTCGCCCCGGTCACCAGGGCCACCCGTCCCTCGATCCGCAATCCGTCCGACATGTGGAGTCTCCTTAATTTGTGACTGATCGGTCAAAAACAAGACACCAAAACACTACTCCAGGCCCGCCAGCAGGACCTCTACGGCGGCGTGCAGATCTGCCGCAGGTGCGCCGGTTTTCGCAAGGATATTGAGCCCGTAATTCTGAATGACCAGGAGGGTCGCGGTGGCCTCGACGTCGAGGCTCCTGGACACCTCCCCGCGGGACTTGGCCTGTGCCAGCGCGCGACGGAGCAGCCGCTCCAGCCCGGCCCGCGCGTGATTGCAGCGCAGCAGGGCATCGGGATCCTCCGCGCCCCGCTCCAGAATGGTACTGGCCACCAGGCAGGCCCGTCTGGGCCCGGGGGCAGTCATGGCCTCGACTGATGTCCGGAAGAAGGCGCGAATCGCTTCCAGGCCGGCATCCGGGGCGTCGAGCTGGCCCAGCATCAGCTCGGAGATATTCTGCCGGTAGCGCTCCAGCGCCTTGAGGAAGAGCGCCTGCTTGTCACCGAAGCTGTTGTAGATGCTCTGCCGGCCGAGGCCGAGGTGGGCCTCGAGATCGGCCAGGGAGGTGCCTTCGTAGCCGCGCTCCTGGAAGAGCTGCACGGCTTGGTCGAGGACGGCGTCCTCGTCGAAGGACTTGGGGCGTGGCATGGGATCTATCTTAGTCTAAATTGACCGACCAGTCAAGTACCACTACCTGATCGCCTGCACCGCGCCGCGGGTGAGCCCGCCGCCCACCGAGGGGGCCACCACCTCACCTACCTCGGCTTCTTTCCTCAGCACGGTGCCGGTGAACGGAGCGCGGATGTAGGTGTTCTCCAGCGTGGCCTGGGCATAGCGGAGCGCGGCCTCGGCAGCCTCGACGTCCTGCGCCGAGATCAGCTCGGGATGCTCGCCGTGAATCCGCGCCAGCCGGTGGGCCTCGCGGGCCGACTGGTCCCGCTCGGTGGCGGCCTCGGAGAGCTGCGCGCGGGCGCTGGTGACGTTGGCTCGGGCCTCGGCAGCGGCGGCGGCGTAGTCGTCGTTCTCCAGTCTGGCGATCACCTCGCCGCGGCGCACGTTGGAGCCGCCGTCCACCGTGAGCGAGGCGATGCGGCCGGGGATCTTGGCCGAGACGGCGGCGCGGGTGCGGGCCACCACGTAGCCGTTGGCTGTGACCGAGGTTGTGCCACCGCCACCGGTCCCGCCGCCGCCACTCGCCATCGGCGCAGCGATGATGGTCTCGACCGTGACGGCGGAGCGGCTTCGAGCCCAGAGCACGGCAGCGGCGACCAGAACAACCGCGGCGCCGACGAACCACAGCGTACGGCCGAAGGCGCGCCGGATCTCGGGTGGAGGGTCGCGGTCGATGCGGAGCTTGGAGAGGTCGTGGTTGGGGGCGGTCGAATATACGCCGAACCCGGGGGAGTGTCGACCGGCGGTGCAACCTGGAAGATCAATCCCCTGTGAGAGTCCGGGCGTACACGTAGCCGAGCACCCGCCCCTCGAGGGCCACGCGCCACCAACCGCCCCGAAGCGAGTCGGCCAGGACGGTGTCACCCGGGAGCAGGATGGAGACCACGTCGGCCTTGACGCTGCGGCGAGCGTGAACCTTGGTCCAGGTTCGAGCGAGTCGTGGGACGGCCGCGACGCTGGGGGAGGAATCAGGTGCGGCCGGCGGCGCCGTGTCCACGTCGTTCTCGAGCGCGCTGGGCGCTTCCGGCCGCACTGCGGCGGTGGTTCGAGACTCCGACTCCCCTATCCCTCCCCGCCGGAGCACGGTGGCCAGCCCGCTCGCGCCCAGCAGGACGACGGCAACCACCACCAGCACCCTCAACGGCCTGGGGTCGCGAGATTCCGGTCGCTGAACCGGCTGGTTGGAAAGCTCATGCCCGCACTGGGGACAGCGGGTCGCGATGCTGAGCGCGTGCTTGCCGCACGCGGGACACTCACGGTAGGGCCTTGCCATCACTCCAATCCGGTCTACCTATGCTGGTTTATGCGGGCAGTCCAAGCGGCCGCACCAGCTCCTGGAACCGCGGGTGGGATGCGAGCCACCTGACATAGGGATCGATGCCGAACCACGACCGCGTCCCAGCCCGGCCCTCGATCATCCGCTCGATCTGGCGCAAGGAGCCGGCCTCGTCCCTCAGCCCGTAGTATACCAACGCGACGTGATAGGGAGGGACATAGTATTGGCGCGCCTTGTCCTCGAGCTCCCGCAAGATGCATTATCCTCCCGGATGATCGTGCACCTGCTGGACGGCACCTACGAGCTGTTCCGCCAGTTCTACGGCCAGCGCCGCTTCAATAAAGGGAAGGACAAGCCGTTCGGCGCCGTCGTCGGAGTGCTGCACTCGGTCCTGGAGATGATCGAGACGGGTGCCACCCATCTCGGGGTCGCCACCGACCATGTGATCGAGTCTTTCCGCAACGATCTCTGGGCCGAGTACAAGACTGGTGAAGGGATCGATCCCGCGCTCCTCGCCCAGTTCCACCCACTGGAAAAGGCCCTGGCGGCCATGGGCGTCGTGGTCTGGCCCATGGTCGAGCTGGAGGCGGACGATGGGCTGGCCTCGGCCGCGCACCTCGCCGCGGAAGAGGTGCGGGTCGAGAAGGTCTGCATCTGGGCCAACGACAAGGACCTGGCGCAGTGTGTCCGAGGCGACCGGGTGGTGCAGGTGGATCGTCGGGCGAAGGAGATCCGGGACGCCGAAGGCGTGCGCAAGAAGTTCGGCGTGGAGCCCGCGCTCATCCCCGACCTGCTCGCACTGGTGGGGGATGCTCAGGATGGATATCCGGGCATCTCAGGCATCGGCCGCACCACGGCGGCCCGGCTGCTCAATCGATACGGGCCGATCGAAGGGTTTCCGAGCACGGTGCTGGGGGAGGAGCGGGAACGGGCGCTGCTGTTCAAGACCCTCGCGACGCTGAGGACGGATGCGCCGGTGTTCCGGGACGTCGACGAGCTCGAGTGGCGGGGGGCGACGAGCGGGTTTGCGGGGTGGGCCGAGGGAATCGGGGAGGCGCGACTGGTGGAGCGAGCCGTAAAGGCTCGGGGGTGAGGAAGGCTGGGTTCGCGGCTCCGGCGTGTCGGGGTCCGCGGCCGGGGAACGTCGAACCACCCGGACCGCGTCAGCTGGCCTGTCGCCCAGCCTGTGATACAGACGGACTGCTGAACCGGAACCGCTGCTCGACGAGTTGGCGGACCCGCTTGCCGGCCCGCTTGGCCGCACGGAAGCGCATCTCGGCCAACGCGGTACGCACCGACTCGCTGAAGCGGGGATTGTTACTGATCACGATGCGGATCGTGCTGGTGTCGACCCGCCCGGTGGTATCGACCACGTACTTGGCCTGCACCAGCCCCTCCACCCTGGCTGCGGCCAGCTCGGGCGGGTAGACCGGCGCAGCGCTCCCCTCGTACCGCTCGACCATCTCGTCCACCTGCAGCGCGGTGAACGCGATCTGCTGCAGAGAAGGCGCTGGACCGAAAGGCAGCTCACCCAGGGCGCCGCTCCGCTTGCCGGGCCGGTTGGGGGCCTTGCCGGGCACCCGAGGCCGTGCGCCGTCGCCTGGGCTGGCGAGCTGGGGTCCGTCCGCGAAGCTGCCCCCGATCTTCCCCACCCGGGCAATCTCGGCCTGGCGTGGGTGGGTCTCGACCCGGTCGGGCGGGAGGAGAAAGAACGCCTTGGCTTCGCGCTCGTCGCTGGGGAGCTGCCTCCCGCCGACGCTCATGGAGACGACGAGCCACACCACCCCGGCGTGTGCCAGGATGCTGAGAAAGGAGTATTCGGGGGAGCCCAGGAGGCTCCGGTCGGATTCGAGGAGGGTGAGGTGCATGCTCGGGGCCAGTCAACGGGACACGCCGCGATCCTATTATATGACGACGGCCGCCCTCCACAAGACACCGATTGAGTCCGGCAAAGGGTGGCCGGACAGTGCGAGAGTCCCCAGATTAGGCGAGTCCGTCCACGTCAGACCCGGAGCACGCATGCCTGCCCTGAACGCAGCCGCCGCCGCGACCCTCGCGTCCCGTAAGCCCCGCGAGGACGAGATCGACGCCCACGGCGTGACCCATCCCGGCAAGATCCGGAAAGACAACCAGGACCACTTCATCCTCTGCTCGCTCCGCAAGCAGCTCGTACTTCGGCTCTCCAGTATCCCCGAGGCCGACGGCCTCCTGTCGGAGAGTGAGCGGCTCGCGTCGCTCGCGATGGTCGCCGATGGGGTGGGCGGCGCCGCCCGGGGTGAGACGGCCAGCCGGCTGGCGCTCCAGGCAGTCACCCGATACGTCTCCCATGCCACCCGTTGTTACTTCGGCGCCGTGGAGGACAACGATCAGGCCCTCTATCACGCGCTCGAGGAAGCCGCCCGCCAATGCCACGCGGATCTGGTGCGCCTGGGCGAAGAGGACATGGACTTCCGCGGGATGGCCACGACACTCACCCTGTACCTCGGCGTCTGGCCCCGTGCCTACCTGCTCCAAGTGGGCGACAGCCGCTGCTACCTGCTCCGGAACGGCGAGCTGACCCAGATCACCCGCGACCAGACCATGGCGCAGGAGATGGTCGACCTCGGCGTCATGAAGGCGGAGGAGGCGGCCGGGACCCGGCTGGCCCACACGCTCACCAGCTCGATCGGCGGGCGCGAGACCCATCCCACGATCACCCGCTTCGAGATGAATTGGGGCCACATCCTGCTGCTCTGCAGCGACGGGCTCACCCGGCATGTGAGCGACGAGCGGATCCGGGACGTGCTTCGCTCGATGACCTCGGCACGACAGGCGTGCGAGACGCTGCTGCAGGAGGCGCTCGACGGCGGCGGCAGTGACAACATCACGGTGGTGGTGGGCCGCGCGGTGCGGAAGGAGGTGTGAAGGGCAGCCCTGGACCCAGCCAGAGAGAACGCGGGGCTTCCTACGCCCTGGCGACTTTGATGACGGTGTCCCAGGTACGGGTCGTCAGCTCCTTGCCGAGCGTCTTCTCGATGAGCCCCATGAAGACGGGGCCCCTCGGGGTTGGCAGGTACGCGCTGAAGACTTCCCTGCCCTGCTGAGCGAGAATGCGCGCCCCGTGCAGCTCGACCGGCAGGGCGAGCTCCGAGGTGGGCTCGTCTCGCAGGAAGGTGACGATGCGCTTGGCGGCGGGGCTGAGGCCGAAGGACCGGTAGGGATCGGAGGCGAGCAGCTCGCGGAGGATCTCGACCGGTCGCACGATGGTGAGAAATGCCTGGCCGAGGCGCCGGCTCATGGCCGCCTCCGCCTTGCGCTGGAGGGACCGCTCCGAAGCGCCGCGCGCGTTGAACACGACATTGCCGCTGGAGAGGACCGTCTTTACCTCGGTGAATCCGGCGGACTCGAACGCCTGCTTCAGCTCCGGCATCTTGGCGTTCATCGGACTCACGCCCCGGAGAAACGCGGCGTACCTCGTCATACTCAGAGCTGCCCCCGACCCACGCCGGCCACCCACCCTTCGACCCGCTCCCACAGCGGCCGGCGCCGCCATTCCTCCAGCGTGATCCGCTTCGAGCGCTGCCGATCCTCGCGGAATACCCGCACCTGCTCCTCCGCGAACCCGGGATCCAGCACGTTGAGGTTCGCTTCCTGATTCAGCCGGAACGAGCGCTCGTCGAAGTTGGTCGAGCCCACGGAGACCCAGAGATCATCCACCACCATGACCTTGGTGTGATACATGGTGGGCTGGTATTCGTAGATCCGCACCCCGGACCGGAGCAGCGGTCCCCACAGCTCGCGCGAGGCCCGCCGGACCACTTGGGCGTCCAGAATCGGTCCCGGCACGATGATCTCGACCTCCACGCCTCGCCGGCGGGCCTCGACCAGCATGGCGACGGTGACCCGATCGGGAACGAAATAGGCGTTCGCGATGAGGATGCTCCTGGCCGCGGCCGCGATGGCGAGGAGGTACATGAGCCGGACGCTCTCGCTCCCACCCGAAGGAGAGCTTCGGAAAGCCTGTGCCCACTCCGGGCCCACCGGGTCCAGGTCGGGGAAGTAGCCCGGGCCGTCCAGCAGCGTGCCCCTGGTGGCGAACCAATCGTCCATGAAGACCGACTGGAGCTGGGCCACCACCGGGCCCTCCGCCTGGAAGTGGGAGTCCCGCCAGTGATCCCGATCCTGGGCGTGGCCCAGCCACTTGTCCGCGATGCCTACCCCGCCGGTGAATCCTACCCGGCCGTCCACGACCAGGATCTTCCGGTGGTCCCGGTGATTGAGCCGGTCGAGGTTGTACCAGCGGAGCGGCCGATACTCGACCACCTCCACCCCGGCCTTGCGCATTTGCTCGATGGAGTTGCGGTCCTTCTTGTCCGAGCCCACCCAGTCGAGCAGCAGGTGCACCCGGACGCCGGCGCGCGCCCGCTCCGCCAGTGCCTGGGAGAACTGCTGCTCCACCTGGGAGGACCAGTAGATGTAGTTCTCGAAGGTGATCGTCCGTCGGGCGGAGCGGATCGCCTGGAGCATCGCGGGGAAGACCTGATCGCCGTTGAGCAGGGTGGTGACTCGATTCCCCGGCAGGAATCCGGGACCCAGCAGGCTCCCCATGGTCCGGACGAACTGGGAATCGGCCGTGGCGTATCGGTGGGGCAGCGGGTTCTCGACCTTCCGTTCGGAGCTGGCGAGGTTCACGTAGAGCAGAATCACCGCGAGGAGGAGGCCCACCAGCACGGCCACGGCAGCCCGCGCCGTCCGGAGCTGCCGCCATCCATCCGACCAGGGCCGCGACCGCTTCGTTGCCGAGCGCTTCGGACTCATGGCGGGCAACTCCGGGCGAGTGTTTGCGCTACCGCATTGATTTACCACCCATCCGTCGGGCCGGCCAGCCCAAGCGCGTCCCGACTGCGCCGGCGCCAGTACGTCATTGCGCCTCGTTCACCGCCCGGCTCAGCGGCGATGTAGGCGCACCTCCGGCGAAGAGACCTTCAGCCAGGTACCCGGACGGGTCGATGCCCCGGCGGTGTTCGGACTGGCTCTTGGCCCGCTCAGCGCGCGGGGCGCGGTCTTCTTCCGCGTGATGAGCGGCGTCCGGCCAGCGCCGGGCAGATATGCCATCTCCTGCCAAGGAGATGCCTCCGACGTCATCCGCGCCTCCGTGATGCTCGGTCCGTCCGAACGGCCGTTCGGGGAATTCCAGGCGCAGTCGGGAACCCTGAGGATCATCTCGGTCACGGACGCATGGGTGGTCGGCACCTTTTCCCTGGAGACCACCGGCCTGCAGCGGAGCCGGGAGGTCTCCTGCTGTCGGTCTCCGGTTCCTTCACTGCCAGAAGCGTCTGAACGTCGCCTTCGGCCTGCTCTAGCCTCAAACAGGGGGGATGAGATATTTACCTGGGCGTGACGGCCTGGAAGCCGCAGGAGGAGGAGCACATGACCCCGGAGCAGCAGGCGATCGTGCGGGAGAGCTGGCGACGCTTCGAGCCCACGGTGCAATCGGATGCGTCGTTTTACGAGCGTCTCTTCGCGCTCGATCCCGCGGTCCGGCATCTCTTTGCCAGTGTCGATCTCGAGAGGTTGCAACGGAAGCTCATGGCGATGCTCGCGGAGATCGTGCGGGTGCTCGACCAGCCCGACGTGCTGGTCAGCGAGGTAGCGGCGCTGGGGAGCCGCCATCTGCACTATGGCGTCAGGGATGCGGACTACCAGTCGGTCGGGGCGGCGCTGCTCTGGACCCTGGAGCAGAATCTGGGCGAGGAGTTCACGCCCGAGGTGCGCGCCGCGTGGACCGAGGCCTACCTGCTCGTGTCGACGGTCATGCGCCGAGCCGCGGCGCGGGCGGCGAGCTCCAGTTAGGTCCGGGGGGGCTTAATCCACGACGACGGCCCACACCGGGTGATGGTCGCTCGCGCCGTGCACCTGCCGCACCACGCCAGCGCTGGCTGGCCGGGCGGGCGAGAGGCCACGGGCGAAGATGTGATCCCAGGAGAAAAACGAGATGCTCGGGCCCACTCGCGCCGTGAGCCAGTGGTATCCCTGCCGTACCAGCAGCGGGCCGACGCCGTAGCTATTGAAGTCGCCCGCGATCACCACCGGGCCGGCGAAGCCGGCTGCGTCGGACAGGACCGCACGTACCTGGTCGGCCCGTCCCTTGTCCGAGAGTCGGATGGGGGTCTCCAGATGCACCGCATACGCGAGCACAGGCCGGCCGGCCACCCTCAGAATGGCGGCGGTGGCGGTCCGCCGCTGGTGGCGGACCCGCCCCTCGTGCGGCAGCAGCAGCTTCCAGCTCCGCTCGATCGGCCAGCGGGAGAGGACGGCCGGACCGAAGTACTTGTGGTCGATCGGGTGGATGGAGCCGGGATAGTAGACGTAGTTGAGCTGGAGCGCCCGCGCGATCCGCTCGACGCCGGCGTCGTCCATCTCCTCCAGGGCGATGACGTCGGCGGCGTGGAGGCTGTCGCTCCGGAGGACCTCGATGGCGCGGTCGATCCGGCGGGCCAGCTTGACATTGAAGGTGACGATGCGGAGCCGTGGGAGGGCGCCGGCGTCGGCGATGGGCGCCGCATACTCGCCCGCGAATCGTGGGGTGTTGGGATTGAGCAGATTGATGGTCGGCGCGCAGCCGAGCCACAGCACTGCCGCCAGCAGCCCGAGAACCGAGGTGCGGGGGGTACGTCTATCGATACATCTGACGCGAGAGCCCACGCTCCGAAATCTAAACCGGCGGCGCTGCTGTGGTGCCCCGGTGAGAGCAGTGGCTCAGCGGCGCCGAATCGCCGGGATGATCACTTCGGGGACGAGCTCATCGCGAAACTTTCGCCAGACGCCGTAGTTGTTGTAGTTCCCGGCCGTGAAGACGACCGCGAGGTCGAGCTCGGGGACGACGATCAGGAGCTGGCCGCCGTTACCGTTCGCCTCGTACTCACGATACTGGCGGGTACCTACCTGCAGGTGGAACAGGTGCCAGCCGAATCCGTCATCGTTGTCCGGGCTCGCCCTCACCTGTCGCGTCGTGGACTGGCGCACCCACTGGTCCGGCACGATCCGTTGCCCCCGCCAGAGTCCATGATCGAGAAACAGTTGTCCGAACTTGAGAAAGTCGCGGGGACGCATCTGGACTCCCCCACCCGAGTATGCCTCACCAGTGGGTGTCAGGTTGACATGGTAATCCATGATGTCGAGAGGCCGGGCGATCCACCGCTCGAACAGCTCCGGCAGCCAGAGTCCGCTGGCCACGGCCACCGTTCCGCCCACCAGGTTCATTCCGCCGGAGCAATAGGCGTAGGCGGCCCCGGGATCGTGCGCCATGCCAAGATCCAGAGTGTACTTGATCCAATCGGGCTGCTCCGTCTGCGTCTGCATCGTGCCTTCGTTGCCCGGTGAGCCCGGGTCCGAATCGTCGCAGGCGAGCCCTGAGGTGTGAGTGAGCAGGTGACCGAGGGTAATCTGCTGCTTTCGTGGATCCGGCCTGGAGAATCGATCGTACCGGTGAAAGAGCCGATACACCCGGCTCTCGGGTCCGAGGGACACTCCGTGCTGCATCGCCGCCCCGAGCATGATCGAGGTGAACGTCTTCGAAGCCGATCGCAGGTCGTGGGTGCGCGTGCGGTCGTAGCCGAAGAAGTATTCCTCGAGCACCAGCTTTCCCTGCCGGGCGATCAAGACGGAATGGATCAGCGGGGCCGCTCGCGCGAGCGGGTCGGTGCTGATGACCTGCGAGACGAAACGCGTGAGCACGCTCTCGTCGAATCCGGCCGTGCCGGCGCGGCCGACGGTCCATCCGTCCCCCTGATCGAGGGGTACGCGATACTGGTACCCGGACGGCGCTGGAGTTCGAGGGAACAGGCCGACGGAGTTCTCGCGCGACCGCGGGGTCAGCGTGAGCACGGCACCAAGGGGCGGCCACGACAGGGTCAGGCGCGGCCCGGCCGAGTCATAGGTGGCGACAATGGCGCTGGTGCCAGACGCAGAGTCGCTGAAGCGGACGAGGTCGCCGGTACGAACCACCTGAAACTCCGGGGCTCCGCCTCGCGAGTTTCGCTCAGGATTCCGGAAGGTCGCGACGGTGCGACCGCTCGAGTCGGATCGCACGGAGAGGTAGAGGGCATAGCGATCCTCGGCGGGAACGATGCGACCCTGCCAGGAGCCCATTCCGCTACGGTGCAAAGCCACGGGCGTCGCGTACGGCACACCTGCCACCAGCCCGGCAGGTTGGACCCAGAACCCCTCGACTCGATCCGGGCGGGTGTGCCGCGCGCCACGGAAGTCGCCGAGTCCGTCCGGCAGCCGCACCAGGACCGAATCGCTGGTGACCTGGGCAGGCACCTCGAAGCCCGCGATCATGGCGGTCCACCCTGCTCCATCGCGAGCCACGGTGAGCAGTCCGCTCGCCTGTGGGCCGAAGCTGACCTCGGAAGCCCAGAGACCGATCAGGGCTTGAGCGCCTGCCGATGTCGGGCCATCGGGCGCTTGCGCGGCCGCCTGATGGGGCGGGGCGCATCCGCCGATTACGGCGAGTGCAAGGGCTGGGAGTCTGCGGGAAGCGCGCATGCATCAGAACCGTTGACCGGGGGGACATGCGGGCACACCCATCTGGCGTGCCCTTCCGGTGTCGGAGCCCTGCGTCAACGTTGCCCCGAGCACCGAGCCAGGGACGATCGCGGCATGACCACTGACCACAGTCTCGACCTTCCAACCCTGGCCCAGCACGTACCGCGCGAGCGCGCGCTCCGCCTCGTAGGAGCCACCCGGTCCGCCGGGTTCGGGAAAGATCCCGAACAGATCGGCGGTGAAGAGCAGGTGCTGGCGGGGAAGCCAGGCGATCACCATCTCGTCGGCGTGAGCTCCGCCGACCTCGTGCAGGTCGACCGGCGCGGCACTGTCGGCGATCGAGTGCGTCCCGGTGAAGGTCTCGATGCGAGACGCGGCGTCCGATGCCGCCCCTGGGCCCGGCGAGTCCAACGGATGGGAGGCCGTAGCGACCCGCTCGATGAACCTCCGGTTCCCGGGCGTCGTGATGAACCTGGTCTTGCCCCCCAGATACGCGCGCAGCCCGCCGAAGTGGTCCGAGTGATAGTGGGTGAAGGCTATGAGCGCGATGGGCTTGGCCGGGAACCGACGGTGCACCGAGTCGATCACCGCCTGCTGGACGGTGGCTGACCACGGTGCGTCGACCAGGAGAAGCCGGTCGGTGAGCTCCACGAGCAGCTGGGCATATGCGAACGGCGGATTGTAGCCGAAGTTGGGACCAGCCGTCTGCCCGAAGCGGACAGCAAAGACGTGCGGTGCGACGGAATCGATGCTGATATGCAATGCCCCACCGATCGGCACCGCGTGGGCCGAGTCGCTTGGGGGCTGGAAGGCCTCCGGAGGAGGTGCCGCGGTCCGCGCGACTCCGGCGAAGACCACATCGGTGAGCACGCCCTGCTGCCACGAGGTTCTGACGCGCGCCGCAAGTCGGACCGGGCCGACGCGCTGATAGTCGAGGAACTCGACCCGCAGCGTCCCTAACCCCACCGCCCAATTGTCGTATAGTGCTTCGGCGCTGACGACCAGATGGGTTCGCGGATCGATCTCGAGCGTAGTCACCGTCGCACGATCGACAAACAGCACGGCGTTCGGGCTCCGGCTCCCCGCTGGATGAACGATCCTGATGGACGTGGCATTCCGGCGCGCGCGGTCCAGCAGCACGAGCGGAGCGTAGGGGGAGTTGTCTTCGACGCGCCGCAGGCTGGCCGCAAGTCCGCTGGGAGCGACCGTGAATGGGACGCCGCCGCGACGATCGAGGGAGTACGCGGCGCTGTCGGTCACCACCTCGTGAAGCGCGAGTGGGATGCCACCGCGGAACTCGGTGGACCACTCCTGAGCATAGCGCCGCCCCGCCAGATCATAGATTCGGCGGCCGGCCGCGCGTATGGTGTCGTACGGAGCGTCTGGGCGGGCGCTCTGACCGAGTTCCACGGCCCTGGCGCAGAAGGTGGCCGTGAGGGTCCCAAGGGCTGCGAGCGCCGCCGAGTCACCGGTGGCCCGAATTGCCGCGTCGACCAGCCGTCGGCCGGCCACATAATCTTGCTCCGACGCCCCGGCGCGCGTGGGCGACTGCGCCTCCGCCGGAGAGGCGGCGGCGAGCAGCGCTGGGAGAAGGAGGCGCACGGATCGCATCTCAATGTGCCACGGGACTGGCGACCGGAGAGCTGAGCTCATGCCCTAGCTCGAGAACGGCCTCCACCAGCATCCGGAAGTCCTCGCGCCGGCTCCGGTGATTGGTATTCGCGACCCGCAGGCCAAACCGAGGTCCGGCCGGTCCCGTGATGGTGGTGCCCGACGGCACCGCGATGCCCCGAACCTGCAGCTCCACCAGAATCGCCTCGTTCACGACCCGCCGCCGCTCTTCGTCGAGGTCGCCGGCGTATCGGAAGCACACGACGTTCAGCGGGACCGGTGCGAGCAGCTCGAGCTCGTCGCTCGCCTCGATCAGCCCGGCGAGGTAGCTGGCCTGATCCACGTTCTGCTGGATGACACGTCCCCACGCGCGAGCGCCCTGCGCCTGGAGTGTCATCCAGACCTTCAGTGCGCGAAAGCTGCGCGAGAGCTGGGTTCCCAGGTCGGCAAAGTGGGTAGGGTCGATCGAGATCCCTCCGGCCGTCGGCCGCAGATAGTCGGGCGTCAGGGCGAAGGTCGCTCTATGCACTGCCGCGTCCCTGACCAGGATGCAGCCGGCCTCGTACTGTACGTAGCCCCACTTGTGCAGATCGAACGCGAGCGAGTCGGCCTCCTGCATTCCGGCGACGATGGGCTGTAGCGCCGGCGCCAGGGCAGCGAGTGCCCCGAACGCGCCATCCACGTGGAACCAGAGATCCTCCTGGCGGCAGAACGCCGCCAGGGACCTGAGATCGTCCGTGGCCCCCGTGTTCACGGTTCCCGCATTCCCGATCACGCAGATCGGGCGCTGGCCATCGCGCCGATCCCGGTCCACCATTTCCCGCAACGTGCCGAGCTCGATGCGGAACTCGGCATCAACCGGGACCAGGCGAATGGCCGCTCTGCCGAGGCCGAGAAGCTCGCACGATTTGGTGAGCCAGCTGTGTGTCTCGGTCGAGGCATAGATCAGCAATCGTGGCCTCTCGAGGGCACCCAGTCCGGAGGCCCGCACGTCGAAGCCCGCCTTCGCGTTCCGTGCGACCGTCAGGCCGATCAGGTTGGCCGCTGTCGCACCGGACACCAGCAACCCACTCGCGGCGGGAGGGTAGCCCAGCAGCTCGATGAGCCAGCGCACCACTTGGCGCTCGACGTGAGTGGCGGCTTGATCGTATCCTCCCACGTGGGCGTTCATCGCAGCGGTGAGCAGCTCCGCCAGCATGCCCACCGGCGTACCCGTACCCATGACCCAGCCCCAGAAGCGTGGATGAATGTTTCCGGTGGGATATGGGAGCACGTCCCGGGTGAACTGGTCGTACACGGCCTCCAGCGGCACGGGGTCCAGCGGGAGCGGACCTGTGAGGCGGCCCGCCACCTCGCCCGGCACCGGCTGCCAAGCGGGGCGCTCGCGAACGGTCCGGAGATAGTTCATCATGTCATCGAGCATGCGACTCCCCAGCCGCTGGAGCCCCTCCCACTCCTCCTCGGTGACAGGATCCAAGGACTCTTCCACTGGGTGCCTCCGTCCTGCCGGCAGACATGTTCCTACGGCTGGTGAAGGAGGATATGTTGTCGGGGTGGAGTCTGTCTTGAACGAGGTGGCGCATGAATGGAACGCACGAAACTCGCCGGGTGCCAGAGCCGCTCGCGCTACCCGAGGTGCGCCCGGTGCCGGCGAACCCAGGCGACCTCGTGCGTGCCCTCCGCGCGGGTGATCTGGTCTTCAGCGAATCGCGTCATCGCGCGCCCATCGCGGTCCACATCCATGAACAGGCGACGCTGACCATCCTTCTCGAGGGGACCTTCGAGGAGAGTTATCCCGGCCGGATCCCGCAGCAACGCTGCCTGGCATCGAGCGTGCTGTTCCGCCCACCGGGCGAGCCGCACGCAGATCGCTTCGGCCGGGAAGGAGCGCTGAATCTCGTCGTCGAGATCACCCCTGCCCGCCTCGAGACGCTGATCGGCCGTACGGACATGTTCGCGCGGATTACGGAGCGGCGTGACGCGACGGTTCAGCTGATCGCGCGCAAGATGCATCACGAGCTTGGCCTGGCCGACAGCGCGACGCCGCTGGCGCTCGAGGGGCTCACCTTCGAGCTGCTCGCCCACGTCGGGCGCGCGACCGGAGGGCCCGGCCGTCTGAGCCCGACCGCGGCACCGTGGCTTGGACGAGCGCGAGAGCTTTTGCAGGAACGTTTCAGGTGTCGCGACCTCCGGATTGTGGACCTGGCAGGCGAGCTCGATGTGCATCCCGTCTACCTTTCCCGTGCGTTTCGTGCCTGGCTCGGGAGTACGCCGGGAGAATACCTGAGGCAGCTTCGGCTCGCCTGGTCAGTCACCGCCCTGACGGAGGGTGGACGATCCATCGCCGAGATCGCGGTGGAAGCGGGTTTCGCTGATCAGAGTCATTTCACCAGAGCGTTCCGGCGTGCCTTCGGGGAGACGCCTGGAGGGTTCCGACGAAGCGTGGGCATGCCGGGGGAGCCTCGGAATGTCCGCGCGCGTCGGTGCCGTGAAGCGGCACAGTAACACAGACTGACTCGGACAGCTCGGGCCCAGGAAGGCAGCTCATGCTTTATCTGTTCGCGTCAGCGATCGGTTTCGTCGCCGGCCTCCGGTCGATGACCGCACCGGCGGCCATTGCCTGGGCCGCGCACCTCGACTGGCTGCACCTTGACGACACCCCGCTGGCTTTCCTAAGCTCCGCGCCAGCGGCGTACCTGCTCACCGTTCTGATGCTCGGCGAGCTGGTGGCGGACCAGCTGCCGAAGACCCCGAGCCGCACTCGGCCGGGGCCGTTCGTCGCACGGATCGTGACGGGCGGGCTCTCGGGCGCCGCGCTCGTGGCCGGCACCGGCGGCTCTCTCGCCCTTGGCGCCGTGCTCGGCGCGCTCGGCGCGGTGGCCGGGACGCTCGGCGGTTACAGGGCCCGGACCCGCCTCGTCCCGGCGCTCGGCGTGCCGGACTACGTGGTGGCCCTGGGAGAGGACGTCGTGGCGGTCGGGGGCGCGTTCCTGACCCTTCTCGCCGCAAGCTCCTGACTCGGCCTCGCCGCGCCGAGCTGCACCAGGCTGATCTGCATGATGGATGGGTTCAAGAGCGCCACGCTCGAGACGGGTGAGACCAGCATCTTCGTGCGCTCGTCCGGTTCCGGTCCGCCGCTCCTTCTGCTCCACGGCTTTCCCGAGACCCACCTCATGTGGCGCGGCGTCGCGCCGCTGCTCGCTCGCGACTTCACCGTCGTCTGCGCCGATCTGCGCGGCTACGGGAGCAGCGGCTGCCCGGCTTCCGCCCCCGACCATGGGCCCTACGCCAAGCGCGCGATGGCGCGAGACCTGGTGGCCGTCATGGAGCGGCTGGGGTTCTCCCGCTTCTCCGTAGCGGGACACGACCGGGGCGGCCGAGTGGCCTATCGGATGGCGCTGGACCATCCCTCCCGGGTGGACCGGCTCGCCGTGCTCGACGTCCTGCCGACCGAGACCGTCTGGGAGCGCGCCGACGCGCGCTTGGCGCTCGGCTTCTGGCCCTGGTCGCTCCTGGCTCAGCCCGAACCACTCCCCGAGCGGATCCTGACGGCAGCCGCCGAGGCCATCGTGGACGATGCACTCGGGGGATGGGGCTCGCCGCCGGCGGTGTTCCCTCCGGTGGTCCGTGCCGCCTACGTCGAGGCCCTCCGAGATCCCGGCCACGCCCACGCCATCTGCGAGGAATACCGAGCTGCCGCGACCATCGACCGCGAGCATGACCGGGCGGATCGTGCGGCTGGCCGCCGGATCGGCTGCCCGCTGCTTGTCCTGTGGAGCGGCCCTGGACCGCTGGGAACCTGGTACGTGGAGGAGTCCGGGCCACTCGCCGTCTGGCGGGCGTGGAGCGACGATGTGCGGGGACAGCCGTTCGACGCGGGGCACTTCTTTCCCGAAGAAGCGCCCCAACAGACGGCCGAGGCGCTGGGACGATTCTTCACTGCGAAATAGCCCGTTTCAGCCTGGGACTCCACCCCCCCTCTTGCCGCCACGCGCACCTTCGCCATATATGTGATAGCGCGACGTTTCGCGGCTCGAATCGTCTGACGGCTTTGGCATGCACCCCACCCTTCTCGAATCCGATCGCAGCTTCTTCCAAAGCGCGGAGTGTGCGCTGGTGAGCATCCTGGCGCACCTCGGAGTCGTCTGGCTAGCCCTGGGCGCCACTCAGGGAGGCAGGCAGATCCCCACCGACGAGCGCGAGGCCAGGGTGTTCTTCCTCCTGCCGCCCGACCGGATGGACATCCGCGCGCGGCAGACTGACATCCTCGAGTTGGGGAAGCTCGGTGGGGATCTCGACAACGGGAAGAATCTCGCGGTCCCGACCGTAGGACGGCTCATGCGGCCCCCGACCCACGGCGCCCGGAAGGGACCCGATGGGAGCGGCGCCCGGGGCCAGCTCCCGTTCGGTCCGATGGCACCGTTCATCCCCGATTCCGCCTTCAGCGTGCTCGAGGTGGATCAGGCGGTGGAGCGGTATCCGTCGAGCGCGGCACCGGTCTATCCGCCGGACCTGCTCGCCATCGGCGCCGAAGGGCTGGTCGACGCCATCTACGTGGTCGACACGACCGGCCAGGTGGATACCACCACAATCCAGGTGGTACGCAGTGACGATCCCCGCTTCACCGCGTCGGTGCTGACGGCGCTGGGGCAGATGCGCTTCCGGCCGGCGAGTCGCGGCCCCGCGAAGGTCCGCCAACTGGTGCAGCAGCAGTTCCGCTTCCGCGTCATTCCACCATCGCAGACGGCCAAGCGGCTCAGCTGAGCGGCTCCCTCAGTCGATTCCCACCCTGCCCTGCACCGACGCGATCAGCTTCGCGGGGTCATACCCTATGCCGTCCTTGAAGACGGTCGTGGGATTCCGGATCACCGTGGGATCCGCGGTGAGGTCTCCCTTGAGCACCACCAGGTCGGCCAGCTTCCCCTTCTCCACCGTGCCCAGCTTCTGCTGCACACCGAGGATCCGGGCGCCGTTCGCGCTCATGATCCGCACCACCTGCACCGGCGTAAACCCCGCCTCGATCAGCAGCTCGTAGTTCCGCTGGTCGCCATATCCGGCCAGTGCGCCGCCGATCCCGGTCGGGTCGACTCCCGCGGCGAGCACGCCACCGGCCTCGACGAAGCGCTTCTCGAATGCCATCGAAGCCTTGAGCCCCTCCACCGGAATGATGCCCTTGCCGGTGGAGTCGATCTCGTTCCGCATCTTGAGGTAGTCGTCCCGCACCGCCGGGGCCATGGCATTCAGCACCCGCGGCTCCTTGGTGGGGCGGTTGGGGACGAACGGCTCCATCACCGCCAGGGTCGACGTCATCGGCACGCCGGCCTTCACCATCGTGCGGATCACCGAGTCGGCCGTGGCCCCGCCTGCGTCGGCCTTGCTGTTGTCCTCGAACATGTTCACCGGGCAGATGTCAGGCTCTTTGGCGGACTCGAAATCCGAGGCGGTCAACATGCCGTGCTCCAGGTTGTCGATGCCGAGCGCGACGGCCTCGCGGAAGGAGACGGAGCAGAGATGGCCGGTGACCTTGATCCCTCGCTTGTGCGCCTCCTTGATGGCCGCGCCCAGTGCGGCCCGGTTGATGTCGGTATACGCCTTGATCCAGGTGGCGCCCTCGGAGGCCCAGTAGGCCACGAAGCGGCGCGCCTCCTCCGGCGACTTCACCACCGCCATGCTCCCGCCACCCTCCGGCCCCGTGATGTAGGGTGCCGTCAGGTGGATGCGGGGACCCGGCGTCAGTCCGCGGGTGATCGCGTCCTTGAGGTTGATCTCGGCGTAGGGGGCGCGTCCACCGGTGGTGCGGATGGTGGTGACTCCCGAGGCCAGGTACAGCCGAGGGCCGGTGTACGACATCTGCACCGCTCGCCCGCCGGCAGCGGTGTAGAACAGATGGTCGTGCATGCCGACCAGGCCGGGGATAGCGGTGTGGCCGTTGAGATCCATGGTCACGGCGCCGTCCGGTACCCGCACCGATGCCGCCGGGCCAACTTCGGCGAATTGGCCGTTGCGGATGATGACCGTCTGGTCCGGCTTGGGAGCCGCGCCGGTGCCGTCGATCAGCAGCACGTGGGTGAGCGCGATGATGCTGCTGTCGACCGCGACATACTTGCGGACGTTTTCCGAGAGCGAGTCGGGCCGCTGGGCGGGGAGGGCACGGGGCAGAACGGCGAGCAGGACGGCGAGGACCGGAAGTGGACGCATTGGCATGTCCTTGGTGTGGTGTCGCGAGCTGCCGTTCGAGCCGGCATCCGGCACAACCTGCGCCGGTGGGTGCATCCGGTCAAGTTCGGAATCCCGCTACTCCACCGTAAACCCCGCCATCATTCCCGCCGAGAGATGCTCCGCGATGTGACAGTGCAGCATCCATCGGCCCGGATTCGCCGGATCCAGCAGGATCTCCACCGTGGCCCCCGCCGGAACCATCACGGTGTCCTTCCAGACCAGGTTCTCGTTCGGCACGCCGTTCACGGCCAGCACCAGAAACCGCTGACCATGCAGGTGGATGGGGTGCTGCATCGCGTGGAAGCTCTCCCGCCGGTTGACCAGCCGGATCCTGACCGGCTCGCCCCGGCGGAAGCGCCAGTCGATATCCATGTTCTCCCGGCCAGTGGCGGGGTCGCGGAGGATCCAGCGCACCTGCCGGCCGGTCGATGCCCAGTTCATCATCGGCATCGTCCCGCTCCACTCCACCGGGGCGAAATAGATGGAGTCGAGCTGCATCAGTCGCCGGGTGACGGATGGCAGGTCGTGGGTCTCGAGGGTGAGGATCAGGATCTTCTCGGGAGCGCCCGCCGCCGCGCGCCGATAGCGCTCCATCTCCGAGGCCCTGACGGTATCGCGTCGCAAAGCGGCAAAGCTGCGCTCCAGATCGCGGCCGACCCGGCCAGGTGAGACCTGCACCACGCCGAGGGTGTCGGCCTCGCGGAAGAAGCGGCCGTAGAGATGGTCGAGCCCCCGTACCCGGTTCACCAGCGCCACTCTTCCAGTGCGCTCGAACCGCACCTGGACCACGTAGCGCTCCGCCGGCCCGATCACCACGCTCTCGACCCACGCTTCGCGCTCGTAGGGGCCGGCGTCCGATGCCACCACCTTCATCCGGGCGCCGGGGAAGGAGATGTTGAATGCCCGTGTGCTCGCCGCGTTGGTGAAGAAGAATCGGACCACTTCGCCGCGCTTCACCGCGAGGTGATAGTGCGGCTCCCCGTTCACCAGCAGCGTGTTGCCGAACCTTCCCATCAGGGCGTGGGTGGGCGACTCCGCGCCGAGCGGCACCAGCCCGTCGTCGCCGATCAGCAGGTCGTCGAGCATCAGCACGGCTTCGCGATTGGCCGGCCCGTATTCTCCGTCCCCGGGTGACCGCACCCGCAGGTTGCCGTAGAGGCCGAGCTCCTGCTGGACATCCTCCCGAACGTGCGGGTGATACCAGTACATCCCCGCGTCGGGAAAGCGGAGCCGGTAGCTGAACTGGCCGCCGGGAGGAACCGCCGGCTGGGTCATGCCGGGCACACCGTCGTTCCGGCTGTCCAGGCGGATGCCGTGCCAGTGCACCGTCGTCGGTTGCGGGAGATGGTTGGTGAACGCCACGGTGATCTCGGATCCGCGGCGCACCTCGATCAACGGGCCCGGCTGCTGTCCGTTGAAGGCATACATCGTGGTGCTTCGTCCCAGGAGAGTCCGGCGTACCAGCGCAGCCTCGAGCCGGAGGGTGTCGCCAGGTTCGAGGTGGACGACCTCACTCGGGCGCGCGAGGGGCGCTTCCGCCTCCGGAAGGTACGCCCTCGCATCCGGGCGGAGCGTCATCTCGGCGGGAAGCATCGTGAGACCGGGAGGCATCGGGATCGAGCTCCAGCGGACCCCGCCGGAATCGCCCGGCATCTCGTGATGGCCGTGGTGATCGGCGCCCGGCTGGACCGGCGCAGAGCCGATGGAGAAGGTCAGCAGGTCGGGCGGGAAGAGACGGGTGCTGGGTGATTGCCCCCGGAGCACCATTGGGCCGCTCGGCTGCTTCACCCGGGTACTCGATTCGGCGGTGACGAGGACGACGAACTTCTCCAGCTCCACCGGGGGAAGGACGCTGCTGCCGTTCCGCACCGCTCCGAGCTTGATGGCCGGGTACATGGTGGGTGGCGAGACCCAGGCGACATAGGTCCGGTAGCTGCCGAGCGACGCGGGTGCCGGGAGTCCGGCCAGGTAGATGATCGGGCGGTAGCGGAGCTGGCCGGTGGAGCTCACCGCTATCGTGAAGGGGCCCGGCAGATAGCCGAGCTCGACCCGGCCGGAGACACCGTCCATCCCGGGCACCGGCACCAGCTCCATGCAGTAGAGATCGCGACTCGGCCCCAATGAATCGGGAGTGTCGCAGGGGCGGTGCTGGGCGGCAGCCCGCGCCGGTACGAGACCAATCGCGAAAGCCAGCAGAGCGCGGTAGCAGAGGGGAGGCATCACGAGAGAATCTAATCCCGGCTTGAGCCTCGCCCCCGGGCCGGCGCGTCAGTAAACGAACGGGATCAGCGCCGCCGTGTCCTGCCGATACCGCTCGTACTCCGGGAACGTCTCCCGCATCCGGTCTTCCTCCGCCCGGCTCTTCCGCGCGAAGGCGAGCAGCGCGAACGCGAAGGCCAGGATGGCCCTCAATTCCCCGATAGTCACCACCATGCCCAGAAAGGCCAGCAGGAGGCCGGTGTAGATCGGGTGGCGCAGGTACCGGTACGGACCGCTGCGGACCAGCGCATGGTCCTCCTTCACCACCACCTGCGCGCTCCAGTTGCGGCCGAGGTGCCGGCGGGCCCAGACCGAGAACCCTAAGCCGGCCGCCAGCATGATCGTGCCCAGAATGGGGAAGACGGGACCCGCGGGGAGAAATCGCCTGGTGAGCACCCCGGGCACCCAGCGTGGTGCGGCCAGGAGAAAGGCGGCGAGCATGAGCGGAACGCGATGCTGCAGCTGCGAGTGCAGCGGCTCCCGCACGCGGGTTGGCTTCACATTCCGGGCACTGTACCACCAGTACACGAGCCAGGCGATCCAGAGCGTCGGGATGATGATGCCGATGATGAGCTCGAGCGTCATGCCGGAAATCTGCACGGTCGAGCCGCCGCCGGTAGGCTTACCGCTCAGGAAAAAGCCGTTCCAGCGCTGCCTGCGCCCGCTGCTTGAACTGCCGCACCGGTGCTTCGTCTCCCGAGTAGGTCGAGATCCACGCCCACACGCCGGTGCTCCCGGAGGCCTCCCTCCAGGTGAGCAGCCGGAACCAGCCGCCCTCCAGCTCGCGGACCGTGCCCGCCAGGGTCTGGCCCGGCAGATGGAGCTCGACGGTGCCGCTGAACCGCTGCCCGCCGGGCGCCACCACCTCGTATGGCTCGCCCTCCCTCGGCTCGGCCGGCATCACCGGGAATCCGCCGGGGCCGAGCAGCCTGACCCACGCGGCCTCCCGGGGCGTCGATGTGGTGAGCCATGCGCGCCCCGCGTGGCGGCCCTTCCCCCGGTGATGCGCCAGGTAATGCCGGAGGCCCCGGAGCTCGGCCTGCCAGCCTTCGGTGATTCCTTCCAGCTCGTTCTCCCACGCGGACCCGTGGCCGAACCCCGAGTGCACCAGCCTGAGCCGGGTGTTCCCCTGATGCGTCTCCAAGGTGAACTCCATCGCGATTCGCGCCGGCTCGGCCTCGCCTGGCGGCAGCGGGCGGCCCTGCGAGTCGTACGGCCGCGCATCCTCCTGTACCAGGCGCAAGAGCCGCCCCGGCTCCCAGGCGTCGATCCGCGTCTCCCACTCCCAACCTTCTCCCCATGACCACATCATGGAGCCGCCCTCGCCCGGCGTGACACGAGCCTCGAGCGGGAACCATCGCACCAGCTCCTCCGCCTCGGTCAGCGCCCGCCACACGTCCTCTCGCGACGCATCGATGTCGAGCGACATCTCGAACGCGCGCCGCTGCTCCGCTTCAGTCGCGGTCTTCTCCATGGTCGTCTCCTTCATGGTCGATCTTTGGGCGTCGGATGAACGGTCGCGAGCAGCCGGAATTCCCGGCCCCCGGTGGCCCGATCGTCGTGGTACTTGGCCGCGAGGCGGGCCAGCGTGTCCGCCAACTCCTCGGCAAAGGCGGCCCGGGAGGCCGCGCTGGCGAAGCGCACATCCGTTTCGAGGGTGAGGGTGGCGATCCGCCTACCTTCTTTCCGCGCGCGTGCGTCGAGCGAGGCGACATCCCGGATGGTCCGCCCGGCGGCGGACATGAGGTACGCCGCGCTGAGACGATCGCTCGCCGTTTCCGCGGTGGGTCCGAGGGCCCCGAGGGCCTCCGGGCTGATCATGAACGACCGCGCGGTGGCGCGGACCACTCGCTCGATGCAGTTCCCCTTGCGGCGCTCCTCGACCAGCTCGACCACGCCGGCGGCCTCGAGGGCCCGGAGGTGGTAGTTGATCTTCTGGCGGGGGAGCCGCAGCCGGCGGGCGAGTCCGGCGGCCGAATCGGGCTGGCTCAGTGCGCCGAGCAGCCGCTGCCGGATGGGGTCGAGCACCACGGCGGCGGAGTCGGCTCGGTGGATGACATGGAGGGAGGGCGTCGGCATCATGGAGCGAACATGTCACGGACAACAATTCTTGTCAAGACTGTATTATGTGTCCGCTCACGTGCCCCGCTTCACCAGCGCCTGGAACTCCGGATGCCCACGGATGGCATCCCACGTCGGGTCAGCCCGGAGCCAGGGAACCGAGATCCAGGAGGGCACCGCGAGCAGCACTCGGAGCTGCTTCACTGCCGGCTCGGCCTCGCCCAGGATGGCGTACACCACCGCCAGGTTGTGCAGCATGTCCACCCCATACCAGCTGTCCTTCGAGGGTGGCCGAAGCTCCACGGCCTGCAGGCCCTCCCGAACGGCTTCTCCCCGGCGCCCTCCGCCCGCGTAGGCGAGGGCGAGCGCCGCGTGAAGCGAGGGATCGTCCGGTCGAACCCGGCTCCTGCCCTCCAGGACCGCCGCCGCGGAATCGAAGTAGATCCGCCCGGTCGCGAGATCGCCCCGGTACCGGTGCGCCCTGGCCTTGACGAGATAGTAGCCCCCGGAATCGGTGCCGAAGCGGTCGATGGAGAGACGCTCGACGGCCGCCTGGGCCGTGCTGTCCAGGCTCCGCCAGAGCATTGCGCCGGCGTCGGACTGCGGAGCCCAGTAGACCACTGCGTCCATTCCGACCCGACGGATCCCCTCCTTCAAGACCCCGGCGGCCGCGTCGAGATTTCCGTCCCGCGCGAGGACCAGAATGGCCTTGTAGAAATAGACCGGCGAGTCCGGCTCCAGCTCGAGGGCTCGGTCGATGTAGCGCCCCGCCTGCCGATACTCCCGCCGGCGCAGGTACACCTCGAACAGGTCGAGGTTCTTGACCAGTGATCTCGGGTCGAGGTCGACGGCACGCCGCAGGTCCGCGATCGCCTGGTCCCACTGGCCCAGGCGCCGCTCGACCAGTCCTCGCGCCCAGGCGAGGTCGCCGTTCCCAGGGTCGCCCGCCTGGGCGATCCGGAATTCCCGGAGCGCCTGCTGATAATCGAGCTCGCCCCAGTAGTGGATCTGTCCCAGCGCGAGGTGCGCCTCCGGCAAACGGGGCGCGAGCCCGAGCGCGGAATCGACGGCGCTCCGAGCCTTGGCCAGACGCTCAGGGGTCCGGTCCGCGAGGAGCTGGAATTGCCAGATGTGGGTCCGGGCCAGCCGGGCGAAGGCCAGCGCGAAGCGGGGATCCAGCTCGGTGGCCCTGGTGTACATCTGCTCGGCCGTGCGAAGCCCTTCGGGATCGGCGGCACGGGTGAAATAATCGTTTCCCCGAAGGTACAGGTCGTAGGCCTGGAGATTCGCGGTGGGTCGCGAGGCGATGGCCTGGCGGTCCGGCTCACGCAGTGCCAGGTCCAGGGCGGTCGCGACCTGCTCCGCGATCCTGGACTGCACGTCGAAGACCTCCTCGAGCGTCTCGTCGTAGCGCCCGGCCCAGAGGTGCCGGTCGTCCGATACCCGGATGAGCTGCGGGGTGACCCGCACCCGGCTGGTCCCTCCGGGGGACTTCTCCCATCGCACACTGCCCTCGAGGACGTACTCGGCGCCGAGCTCCCGCCCGATCTTTTTCACCGGCTTTGGACTGGCCCGATACTGCTCGGCGCTGGTCCGGGAGATGACGCCGAGGCTGGGGAGCATGGCCAGCCGGCTGGTGATCTCCTCGGTGATGCCATCGGTGAAGTAGCGGTCTTCCGCCGCGCCCAGGTTCTGGAATGGCAGCACGACGATGGACGGTGTCTCGTCTGGTTTCTCACCCCGGTTCGCCAGGCCGAGGGCGAGCATGAGGGCCGCCCCGGTGACTGCCCCGGCTGTCAGGAGTGCGGCCCGGTGGCGTGACCGGCCAGCGGCTGGCCGAGTGGTCGACAGAGCGCTTTCCAGCGCGGCGCTGAACTCCGCCGCCGTGGCGAAGCGATCCCGTGGCTCCTTGGCCAGCGCCCGGGCCAGTACCTGAGCTACCGATTCCGGCACTTCCGGTCGGCGGGACCGGAGCGGCGGCAGCGGCGCCATCACCTGCTGGGCCATGACCGCCTGTGCCGTAGCACCGGTGAACGGTGGCTGGCCTCCAAGCATCTCGTAGAGCACGCATCCCAGGCTATAGATGTCGCTTCTGCCGTCCTGGGCATCCTCGCCCCCCGCCTGTTCCGGGCTCATGTAGGCCGGCGTCCCGATGGCCCGCCCGGACTCGGTGAGCCGATCTCCCCCGGCGACTTCCACCGCCGTGGCGATGCCGAAGTCGGCGACGACCGCCTGATCGTCCTCGAACAAGATGTTCTCCGGCTTGATGTCGCGGTGGATCACCCCCTGGCGATGGGCATGATCCAGGGCCATCGCGACCTCGCGGGTAATCCGTATGGCCACCTGGAGGGGAAGCGGTCCCTCGCGCAG
Source organism: Gemmatimonadales bacterium (assembly GCA_036265815.1). Lineage (NCBI taxonomy): Bacteria > Pseudomonadati > Gemmatimonadota > Gemmatimonadia > Gemmatimonadales > Gemmatimonadales bacterium. The sequence goes on along the minus strand of DATAOI010000087.1, from coordinate 45,411 downwards.
CCGCCGGCGCAGGGACTCGCCCTGGAGGTAAGGCATGACGTAGTACAACAGGCCGTCGGCCTCACCGGAATCGAAGAGCGGCAGGATATGTGGATGGGAGAGCCGGGCGACGAAGCGGATCTCCCGGAGGAACCGCTCCGCTCCGACCGAGACGGCGAGCTCCGGATGCACGACCTTGAGCGCCACGTGACGGTCGTGCCGGAGGTCGTGCGCGAGGTACACCGTGGCGGTGCCGCCCCGACCCAACAGGGACAGCTCACCGTCCGGCCCCCGTTCGAGCCGGTATCGATCGGCGAGAGCCGCAGCGAGACGTTCTTGGACGGACGCCATTCGAGGGTATGTGGTCGAGTCTACGGAAGGATATCGAGAACAGGATGGAAAGGCGACCAGCCTAGCGTTTCGATTTGGCTGCTTCCTTTCCCAGGCGCTCGAGCAGCTCGCCCAGCCGGCGGAACTCCTCGCCGTAGCGAGCCCAGTCGATCTCCCGCTGTGCCTCCACTGCCGCCTCGTACCGGCGCCGGGCCTCGGCCACCAGTGACTGGAGCCCGGAATCGGCCGGCTCGGCGCCCGGCGTCACGACTGGTCCCGGCTGCGCCGGTGGCGGCCCCGATCCGCCGAAGAGCTCGGCCAGCGCGCCGTCCAGCGTCTCCTGCATCACCACCCGATTCTGGTAGGCGACGACCACCCGCTTGAGCTCGGGGATCCGCCCGCCTTCCGCCTGAAGGTAGAGTGGCTGGACGTAGAGCAGTGACGCTTCGATCGGGATCACCAGCAGGTCTCCCCGGATCACCTTGGAGCCGCGCTGGTCCCAGAGCGAGATCTGGCGGGAGATCTCGGTGTCCTGGTTGATCCGGTTCTCGATCTGCTGCGGGCCGTACACCAGGCTCTGCCGGGAGAGCCGGTACACCCGGAGCCGCCCGTAGGCGGCGCCGTCGTTCCTCGCGACCATCCAGGCGGCCAGGTTGTCCTTCCCCCGCGGCGTGAACGGCACCATGTAGATGAACTCGGCCTCCTTCTCGTCGGGCAGGCGCATGATGATGTGCCGCATGAACGGCACCGACTCCTGCGCCTCGGCGACGACCGGGATCTGCCACTGGTCCTCCCGGTGATAGAAGTCCTCCGGCTGGTCCATGTGGTAGGTGGTATAGAGGCTGGTCTGGATCCGGTAGATCTCGTCGGGGTAGCGGAGGTGCGCCCGAAGGTCGGCGGGCATGCTGGCGAGCGGCGAGAAGATGCCGGGAAAGATGCGCGCCCAGGTCCGGATCAACGGGTCGGTCGGGGCGCTGACATACGCGGTGAGCGACCCATTGTACGCGTCGATCACGAGCTTGACGCTGTTCCGCATGTAGGTCGTGCCATCGCGCAGCGGCTGCGCGTAGGGATAGCCGTCGGTGACGGTATAGGCGTCCATGATCCACTTGAGGGTGCCGTCGGCCGCGATCACCAGATAGGGATCCCGATCGAACCGAAGGAACGGCAGCGCCTTCCGGGCGCGCTCCATGATGGTTCGGTAGTAGAGCACCCGGCTGTCGCTGGTGATGTCGCCTGAGAAGAGGATCTTGGAGGAGCCGAATCGGGCGGCGAGGAGCAGCCGGCGGACGAGGTTGCCGATGCGGACGCCGCCGGTCCCGCGATACACCGCGTAGACGTTTGCTTCGCCAGACGGGTGATCGAACTCGCGCTGCCGCGTGTTCACGAAGACGAAGTCGTTGGCGAGCTCGCCGTAATAGATCTGGGGGCGGCTGACCTTGAGCGACACGGTGGAGACCGGGGGCAGGTCTTTCACGAACAGCACCGGCAGGCCCTCGCTGGTCACCTGGTTGACCGGACCGAGGGTAAGTCCCATCCCATGAGTGAACGTGAGATGCTCGTTGATGAACGTCCGGGTCGGCAGCGAGGCGGGATTGAGCTCCCGGGGCGAGAGCAACACCTGGCGGTACTTCCCGTCGATCCAGTAGCGGTCGTCGTCCACCGAGATGAAATCGTAATAGGTGCGGATCTCCTGAAGCTGGCCGAAGGTCAGCAGCAGCGGTTCCCGGTCCCAGAGCCGCACATTCTGGATGGTGGGGGCGTTGGCCCGGATGTCGGCCGGCGTGAGGCTGGCTTCGCCGTTCAGCTCGCGGGCATCCACGCTGTCGAGACCCCACGCCCGCCGGGTGGCGACGATGTGATGCCCGAGGTACGGCGTCTCGCGGGTGAGCTCGGTCGGAGCCACCACGAGCTTCTGTATCACCTGGGGAATGAGTCCCCGACCGACAATGCCCACCAGGAGATAGCCACCGATGGCCAGCAGTGCGTAGCGGGGCAGCTGCCGCCGCATGCCTCCGATCAGCACGGCCGCGGCCGCGAGAAGCGCCACGACGGCGGAGAGCCGGAGCGCCGGCAGGCTCGCGTGCAGATCGGTGTAGCTGGCGCCGACCAGCGGGCCGGTGGTCGAATAGAGCAGGCCGGGGATCGTCACCAGCCAGAGGCGGAGCGCCGTCAGGAGGAACAGAACCGCCAGGACGATCGCCAGATGCAGCCCCGCCGTGGGCTCGATCCGGAGCCACCCCGGGCCGGGCACCACGTCGCCGCGCAGCCAATAGAGGGGAGCGAGCAGGAGCAGACAGATGACGGCGAGCGTGGTCAACCAGCCGAGGACGATGGCCAGGGCGGGCAGCGTGAACACGTAGAAGCCGATGTCGCGGGAGAAGATCGGATCGGCGGTCCCGAAGCTGGTGCCATAGATCAGCCCGAGTGCGGCCTCCCAGGCGGAGGTGAGCGTCAGCCCAGCCAGGAGGCCCAGGGCGAGCGAGACCGGAAGGCTCAGGCGGCCAAGCGCCGCGGTGATGTCCAGCCGGGGGACCGATTGTCCGAACTTGAGCACGATCGGATCGGGCACCAGGCCACGCTGCGCGGCGCGCAGGTTCAGGTAGAGCACGCCCGCCGTCAGCCCGCCACCGGCCAGGAAGAGCAGCCATTTGGTGCTCAGCTGCCGGGTGAAGACGATCTGGTATCCGATCTCGCGGAACCACCACCAGTCGGTGAGCAGGAGGTTGAGAGCAGGGAACAGGAAGAATCCCGCGACCAGCGCGGCGAACAGCGTCGGCAGCAGGCGGAAGCGTAATCGAGGGCGCGGAGGCGGAAAGCGGCGGCTCATCGTGCGCGAAAGTGTACGTCCGACGCCGGCAGAGGGGAATAGGCGGTGGTCCACCCGCGTCGACACAGTGTGACGCGTCTCACCCGCCGACCGGCGCGAGCCTGCGAACTTCCTGGCTCACACCCGCGGGAGCGGTTCGATGCGAGCGGACCACGTCACACGACAAGTCGAGATCCGGCCCGGCGAGCGCTACGCCTGGCAAGGCCCCGCGCTGCTCATCACCGACCACCGGGGAGAGTGCGGCGGAGGTGAGGAGCCGGTGCTGTCCGGATTCTACTTTCGCGAGACACGGTACCTGAGCCGCCTCCGTCTCGAGCTGAACGGAGAGGCGCCCTGGTTATGCGCGGTGGGGGCCGGGAGGCAGAACGAGCTGGCATTCACCTATGCATACCCTGAGCTCGCCGGCGGCAGCGGCGGCGGGAGCGGGACCGCGGGGGACGAGCTTCCCCGTGACGCCCGGGGCCTGCCCCGGCGGGCGATCGACCTGATCACGCTCTACCGGGTGGGCTTCTACGCTCTGGAGGTGGAGCTCACGATCACCAATCGCTGGGCCGAGCGCGCGGCGCTGGAGCTCGCGTGGTGTCTCGACGCCGACTACGCGGACCTGCTCGAGGCGGACGCGGGAGCTCGGCAGCAGCAAGCGGGCGTCGAGCGCCTGGCCGAAGCAGAGCGGCTCCGGTTTCGCTACCAGCAGCCCGGTCTGCCGCTGGAGACGAGCGCCGAAGCCGATGGGGCGAGCTGGCGGGCCGAGAGCGATCGGCTGGTGACCTCGTTGGTTCTCCAGCGCGGCGAGGGCAGGACCGTACGCCTCCGGGTGACCGCTCTGGGAGATGAAGACCTGCCGGATGTGGCGGGGCTCGCCGCGCGAGAGCGGGTGATGACCGAATGGCGCTCCCGGGTGACGCGGGTGCACACCAACGGCCGGCTCCCCTTCGGCGACATGGTACAGCGGGCGATGGACGACCTGGGCTCCTTCGCACTGCTGGAGGGAACCACGGAGGGCTGGCTCGCACCCGCGGCCGGTGCTCCACTGTATCCGGCGCTGTTCGGACGGGATTCTCTCACCTCCACCTGGCAGGCGACCGTGCTGGACCGCGGCGAGCTGCTCGCGGCGACCCTGGTCCGTCTGGCCGAGCTCCAGGGCACCGCGGTGGTGCCCGAGCGCGACGAGGAGCCGGGCCGGATCATTCACTCGGTGCGCCGGGGGCCGCTGGCCAGGCTGGGGATGAACTCGTTCGCCCGATACTACGCGGACTTCGCCAGTCCGTTCATGTTCGTCATCTCGCTGGCGCAGCTCTATGCCTGGACCGGGGACGTGCGACCGGTCCGTCGTCACTGGGACGCCGCTCGGCGGATCCTCGACTGGGCGCGGGAGTACGGCGATCGTGACGGCGACGGCTATCTCGAGTACCAGACGCACGCGAAGGACGGGCCCAAGAACCAGGGATGGAAGGACAGCGGCAACGGAATCGTCTACGAGGATGGACGCCAGGTACCGGCGCCGATCGCGACCTGCGAGATCCAGGGGTACTGGTTCGCGGCTCAACAGCTCACCGCGGTACTGGCCGCGGCGCTCGGGCAGGTGGGCGAGGCGAAGGCCCACTGGGCGTCGGCCCAGTCCCTCAAGGAGCGATTCAACCGCGACTGGTGGATGCCGGACGAACGGTTCTTCGCGCTCGCGCTCGACCCCGAGAAGCGTCCCGCACGAAGCATCACCTCCAACGTGGGTCACTGCCTGGCCGCGGGGATCATCGCCGACGAGCACGTTCCCCCCGTCGTGGGCAGGCTCTTCGCCCCGGATATGTTCAGCGGCTGGGGCATCCGCACGCTCTCGAGCGAGCATCCCTCCTACAACCCGATCAGCTACCATCTGGGCAGCATCTGGACGGTCGAGAACGGGACGATGGCGTTCGGGCTCAGACGGTACGGACTGGACGCGAGAACGCTGGACCTGTTCGAGGCGATGGTGGACCTGGCCATGCTGTACGAGGGCTATCGCGTGCCGGAGTGCGTGGGCGGCTACGCGCGATCCGAGTTCCCCCATCCCGGGGCCTACCCCAGGGCCAACGCTCCCCAGGCGTGGAATCAGAGCGCGCTCCCGCTGCTGCTGCAGACGATCCTCGGTCTCCAGCCGGTGGCGCCCCTGCATCTGCTGGCGATCGACCCGATGCTCCCGGACTGGCTGCCCGAGGTGACCCTCGAAGGTCTCCGCTTAGGCGAGACCCGTGCGACGTTGCGCTTTTGGCGGCGGGAAGATGGCTATACCGATGCCGAAGTGGTCCGCAAACGAGGGCCGCTGCGCCTGGTCCGCCAACCGCCACCCGAATCGCTGTCGGCGGGCCTCGGGGATCGATTCCGGGCCCTGGTCGACAGCGTGCTCCCCTGAGGAAAAAGGGCTGGCGGAGAGCCAGCCCTCGGAGTACTCGACATCGCGGCCTGCGCTCTTGTATGGGGCCGCCCTGTATGTGGGCTCCGCCGCTATCGCCCGAGCCACTCCTGCGGCAGGCGCTCGCCCGACGGGTCGAGAAGCTTGGGCCAGGCGACCGCCGTACCGCGAGGGCACAACGGACACTCGGCCTGTGCTTAATGGCGCTCGGAAGGCACCCCGAGGCGGAAAAACTCCTGGTCGAGAGCTACCGGACCCTCGCTGCCGCCACCAACTGGTATCACCGGACCCTGAGGGAACACACGCTCCACGACCTCGTGGCCTTGTATCGAGGCTGGGGCAAGCAGGCGGAGGCGGCGAACTATCAGGCGAGGCTCACGGGCGAAATCGAGCGCGCGGCTTCCGCCAGCAGGACGCCGTAGTCCTGAAGCACCGCCGCGGTTGACGGTCGAGAGACCCCGGGCTATGCTATCCGGGCCTTCCCCCCGCCTGCGCTCGCGTTCCGCTTGATCGACCATGAGGTGCCAATGACGCCCGCCCGCCGGCGAGTCGCGATTCGGGCGCTCGCCGCCGCTCTCGCCACCGCACTCCTCGTTCCGCTGACGTTCGCCGCCGGCCAACAGCCGGCGCCGCTGCACTATCCCCCGACCCGCACCGTCGACACCGTCGCCGACTTCCACGGCACCCGCATCGCCGATCCGTACCGATGGCTGGAGTCGATCGACAGCGCCGACGTTGCCGCCTGGATCAAAGCGCAGAACGCGGTGACCATGCCGTACCTGGCCGCCCTGCCGGGCCGCGATGCGCTGAAGCAGCGGCTCACCGCGCTCTTCAACTTTCCCCGGACCGGCGTGCCGTTCTGGCAAGGCGGCCGCTGGTTCTACACCAGGAACTCGGGACTCCAGCGGCAGAACGTGTGGTACTCCCGTTCGACGCTCCAAGGGGCGGCGCGGGTGGTGATCGATCCCAATGAGCTGTCGCCCGATGGCTCGGTGCAGCTCTCCGCGTTCGCCCCGTCGCCCAAAGGCCGGTTCGTGACCTACGGTCTGAGCGAAGGCGGTGCCGACTGGATGACCTTCCACGTGCGCGATCTCGCGACCGGGAAGAACACGGCCGACACCATTCGCTGGGCGAGGTTCACCGACGTGTCCTGGACCCAGGACGACCAGGGCTTCTTCTATTCCCGATATCCCGCCCCGCCACCCGGTGAGGAGCTGAAGGCCAAACTCGAGCATCAGACCCTCTATTACCATCGGCTCGGGAGCTCGCAGTCGCGGGATCTCAGGATCTACGAGCGTCCCGACCAGCCGACCTGGTTCGTGGGCGGCGGAACGGACGAGACCGGCCGATTCCTTATCGTTTACACGTCCAAGGGCACAGACAAGAACGAGCTCTACCTCGCCGACCTCGGCAATCCGGCCAGGCCGAACCTCCGCGCGGCGATCCGGCCGGTGGTCACCGGGCAGGACGCCAACTACCTGCCCCTTGGCGTCGTGCGCGGGCGGCTGTACCTCCAGACGGACAAGGACACACCCAACCGCAGGATTGTCTCGCTCCCGGCAGCCCCCCTCGACCCGAAGAGCTGGACCACGGTGCTGGCCGCCGGCGAGATGCCGATCGAGAGCGCCTCGCTCGTGGCAGGGAAACTGGCGGTGCTCTCCCTGCGGGACGTGGCCGCGGTCGTCCGGCTCTACTCCCTCCAGGGGTCGCTCGAGCGAGACGTACCGATGCCGGGACTCGGCAGTGCGAGCGGGCTGGTCGGGCGCTTCGATCGTCCCGAGCTCTTCTACAGCTATACCGCGCCGCTCGCGCCGAGCACGGCGTTTCTCTACAACGCGAAGACCGGTACGAGCCGCCCGTTCGAGCCACCCCCGCTCACCTTCGACCCCGGCCGATTCGAGACCGAGCGCGTCTTCTATACCAGCAACGATGGCACCCGGGTCCCGATGTTCGTCACCCACCGGCGCGACCTGGTGAAGAACGGCGAGAATCCGACGATGCTCTCTGCCTACGGCGGCTTCTCGATCAGCATTACTCCCTCCTTCAGCCCGGCAGTGATCGCGTGGGTGGAGCAGGGCGGTGTCTACGCGGTGCCGAACATCCGGGGCGGCGGCGAGTACGGGGAGCGCTGGCACCAAGCGGGAATGTTCCAGCGGAAGCAGAACGTGTTCGATGACTTCATCGCGGCGGCGGAGTATCTGGTCCGTGAGAAGTACACCTCGCCCGAGAGGCTGGCCATCAACGGTGGGTCGAACGGCGGGCTGCTGGTGGGTGCGGCAATGACTCAGCGCCCCGAGCTGTTCGCGGCGGCGGTGCCGCAGGTGGGTGTCATGGATATGCTGCGGTTCAACCAATTCACCGGCGGGAATGCGTGGACCGCCGAGTACGGCACCCCGAACGACTCGGCCAGCTTCGAGTATCTGCGCAGATACTCTCCACTGCACAACATCAAACCAGGCATCTGTTATCCCGCGACCCTGGTCACCACGGCCGATCACGACGACCGGGTGGTGCCCAGCCATTCCTACAAGTTCACGGCTACGCTCCAGGCCGCGCAGACAGCGGCGGCGGGCTGCGCGAATCCCGTGCTCCTCCGGGTCGAGGCGCAGGGCAGCCACGGTTACCGGCCGCTGGACCGCCGGATCGACGAGTGGGCGGACATCTGGACGTTCGTGGCCCAGCATACCGGGATGGGGCCGACGCCGGTGAAGACGGTGACGCCGTAAACGACGAAACGGCCGGCTCGCCCGAGGCGAGCCGGCCGTCAACCGCGACATCGCGGTTCCGAGTTACGTCAGCTTGACGACATTCTCCGCGGCGGGGCCCTTCTGACCCTGCACGACGTCGAACTCGACCCGCTCGCCCTCGGCCAGGCTCTTGAAGCCCTGAGCCTGGATCGCGGAATGGTGGACGAAGCAGTCCTTCTGACCGCCCTCGGGCGTGATGAAGCCGAAGCCCTTGGCGTCGTTGAACCACTTGACCGTTCCGGTAGTGCGTGCCATGTCCTACTCCTTGTTCCTTATGTAATCGGAGTGGGGACAGGCCGCACGACCGACTACGGTTCACGTGGATTCCGCCTCCACGCGGGGCTTGGCTGCCGCGGCGCAGCATTGCGCCTGGAACGACAACCACTTTTGACATGAAAAAGGGCCGGCGGTGACGCCAGCCCCTGCCTGATCACGTCCGATATCGGCGGCGCACTCGCGCCGATGAGACAATGTAAGTCGATGCGAGCCAAAGAGCAAGGGACGACTCAGCGGGTCGGGGACCGCACGTCTCGCATCGCCGCCAGCAGACGTCGACGTTGCCCCGGCGACAGCATGTCCTCCGCGATCACCAGCCGCGTGAGCCGGGCCGCAAACGAATAGCCCCGCGCCTCGAGCCGGCGCCCCGTCGACCAGGACCTCGACTGCGCCGAGCGTGCGGCAGGTAATCATGCCAGACGTATCGCCGGTGAAGCCCGAGTAACCGATTGACAGGCGCGCGTCACCCGTGATGGCATCGAGCGTGACGCCTGGTTGAGGATGTAGGCACATGCTCCTCGCTCCAGCCCGCGCTCGCCTGGGCGCTGAGGGAGTCCGCCGCCAAGGCCGCCGGCGACCCGCTCCGCTGCTTCCCTCACGGCCTCAGGATCGAGCCGGGCCGCCGCGGACCTCGGGAGAACTCGACCCAGGCTTGGGAACCCCCGACTATCGCATCACGTCAGGGCCCGGGACGCCAGCCGATCCTCCCGGCTCGCCCGGATCACCCGCTGGATTGCCCAGATGCCCGGGATCATCGGCAGGACCGCCGTATAGAGTCCCGGGAAGTAGTACACCCCGGTGGTGTGCAGGTAGTAGTTGCGCATGCCCGCCACGAATCCGCCGTTCGACACTACCTGGGAAATCGTGCCCGGCAACTCGGGCTGTATCGCCGGCCGGAGTATCGGAAAGATGAAGTGGGTAAACTCCGCCACCCCGGGGCCGATGAAGATGAACCACGCGAGAAAGCCAGCCAGGGGCACGCGATAGAAGAGGCCCAGCGCCGTCAGCGCATAGAGCGCCGGCCCGATGAAGGCGAACACCATCAGGAATGACCGCTCCGTCCAGCTGATATCGAAAAGCCGGCTCATGGCCGGCCCGAAGCCGGTCAGGTACTCCTCCGCCATATGGACCTCCAGCGCCGCCACCGTCAGCAGGAAGAGCGGGAGGATGACCGCGGGGTCGAGTGGCTTTCTCAGGTACGTCCGGCTCCACATCACCAGGGCAATCACGCTCGATCCGCCGACGATCACGACCGGGGGCAGACCGATGTTCACGTACCCCGCGAGCATCGTGGTGACGGCGAAGACGATGGCTGCAATGATGGAGAGGATGCGTGTCGCTTGGGCGCTGCCTCCCTTCACAAGAGAACGCCCAGGGGGTTTCAGGCCCCCCCTGGGCGTTCCCATCCCAACTACGACGGCTGCAGCTACCGGTTCTTCGACACGTTCCGAGAACGGCCGGTCTCGGCCTTCACCTGATCGCCGATCCGCCGGGCCTGCGCCAGATTCTGCTGCAGCGCCGGGAGCTCGTCCGCCACCAGGCTTCGGACCTGATTTGAATTGGCAGACCTGCCCTCATTCTGGAAGTACGGCACCATCGATTCGAGATGCTCGATCACGGTCGTCATATAGGTCCGATCGAACTCGGCGCCCGACCGCTTCTGCACCCGATCCAACTTCTCCTGATGCTGAGATCCCATACCCCGCTGGAGCGACATGCCGTTTCTCGAGGCCACGCCGGCCCAGCGATCCTGCCACTTGCTGAAGTCGTCCACCATGTGGTCCGCGAACCGCTTCACCGCGGAGTTGCTGGCCTTCTGCTGCGCCGCCCGGCCAAGGCGGATCTCCAGGGTGTTATCCGCACCCATCTCCTCTACGAATTTCCGGTCCGCCTTGAGCTCATCCGCGCGGCCGGTGACTCGTTGCGGATGCACCTGAGCATTCTGACTGGTGACCCGCGTATTCTGAGGATTCTGCGGTGCGACCGCGACGTTGGTGCTCGCGCCCACCTGGGCTCCGACCTGCTGGGCCATGCTCAGGTGTTGTTGAATCGTCGCCAGGTCGCTGGACGCAAGCTGCCGCACATCGGCGGAACGCGCTGACAGCCCCTGACTCTGGAAGGCCTGGGCATCCTGCTGGTGGTCCTGAATCATGGAGTTCATGTAGTTCCGATCGAAGTCCGCGCCGGACAGTCGCTCCAGCCGACTGGCCTGTTGCTCCTGGGCCGGGTCCAGCGCCACCTTGACGGGCAGCCGGTTCCTGCTGATAAGCGCGCTCCACTGATTGCCCATGGTGGTGTGATCTCTGAACATCTGCTGGCCAAATTGCTTGACGGCGGGACTCGAGGCTCGTTGCATCGCCGCCCGGCCTAGCCGCACCTCCAGGAGATTGCCCGCGATGGCTTCACGCACGAAGGCGGTGTCCGCCAACGAATCGAGCGTCACCTGCGCTGGTGCGGTGGTCGGCGCGCCCTTCCCAAAGATGATCCGGGCGGATGTGTCCCGGGCTGGCGTCGTCTGCGAATGCAGCGTGCTCGCAGGCGCGGCCGCGAAGGCCAGAGTGAGTCCCGCGGCGGTGGTGATGAGTCTTGCTACGGACATGGCTTTCCTCTCCTGCGCTCAGGCGCGAAGCTCCAGTAAGTGGCGCCCGGACGGGCGCCCTCAACCAGACGATAGCCCCCGGCGCCGGACCGAGATGTGACCCCACGCACGGGGACAGTTTGACCACCTGGGCCACTTCGGCCCCCGCCTGATAGCCATCCCTCAGTACCCACGTAACTTATTGCAATAGAACTCATTGCGCCGTCAGCAGGCGCTGGCTCGGGGGCACCGCCGTGCACCTCGGAGACGTTGACGGATGCATGCCGTGGGGAGACGTTGTGTAGACACCCCGGCCAACCGGGCATAGCCGCCCCTCGAGGGCGGATCTCCAGTGGGAAGGGTCCTATGAGAAAAGGATTCACGCCGGTCCTGCTCGCAGCGGGGCTCCTGGCCGCCCGCCCGGCCGGGGCACAAACCGGCATCGCCGTCGGAGACAAAGCACCCGTGGTCACGGTGCAGGACCTCGATGGGAACCGAGTTGATTTGGGGCGGTGGATCGGAAAGAAGCCGGTCTTCCTGGAGTTCTGGGCGACCTGGTGCACCAACTGCGCGGAGCTGCTCCCTACGGTGAAAGCGGCGGCCGCGCGCTATGGCGCCAAGGTCGAATTCCTGGGGATGAACGTCACCACCAACCAGACCCTCGCACGGGTGCGCCGGTACCGCGACACCGAGAAACCCCCGTACCGGCCGCTCTGGGACGAGGGCAAGACCAGCCTCAAGGCCTACCAGGTGCCCGGGACCTCGTACGTCGTGATCATCGACGCCAAGGGCAAGGTCATTTACACCGGTTTCGGCGGCAAGCAGGATTTCGCGGACGCGCTGAAGCGTGTCGCGGGGTGAGCTGATGCCGAACCTCGAACTACCCCGCGCAGGGAGGCCGCCATGGAGCTCGAGCGTGCAGTAGGCCTCCGCCCCGACGGGTCGGTCTGGCTCCCGGACCGCCACGCTGCCGTCAGCTCCATCCTGCTCAAGCTCGCGGCCATGGGCGTCCAGATCCCGGCGGATACCGGTGACGAGAACGTGCTCCAGCTTGCGGGCGATCTCTTCGCCCGCTATCGGGAGCAGACCCGGCTGCTCTCCGAGCACCTGTGCCCGGCCGACCGGCGGATCCAGGACTACATCGACGCGCTGTTGGCGGCCGCCGGTTTTGCCGAGCCGGTACGGCTGCCCGCCGAGACCCTCATCCTCGATCATTACGGACTCGCCCGAGAGCTGTCCTTGCCGATCGACGGGAACGCGTGGCACAACGAGCTGGTCTCGAGTTACCGGCTGGACAACGGCGTGCTGCACAATCCGGTCAACGATCGCCGCACCACCCAGGGCGTGTTCCACGTGGCCGAGGGTGGACTTCCCATTCCCGCGGACAAGACCCGGGTGCCGCTCGGCGCATTCGTTCGCCTGCTGCAGGAGGCCCTGCGGCCTCCGGCCCAGTTGACTCGCCTCCCCTTCACCATCAACTGGTCCGATCCGGTCGAGACCGTGGTCTCGCTCCTGCTGCGGCCGCTGGTGTGTCCGGCGGTCCCCAGGGTGGCCCCGGAAAAGCGGATGGAGGTGCGCTTCTTCGCGCCCGGCGGGCTGGTCTCGAACCTGGATTTCGTGGAGAGCATCTTCGGCAACGCCGGCGATCCGTACCTGCCGGCCAACGACGCCGCGCTCGACGTGGACGGCTGGACCGGCCACAGCGGCTGCGTGATCCTGGCGCCCCACCTCACCCGGCTTCGGAAGACGGACCTGGGCCTGCCGCACGTGAGCCGCGCCACCGAGGCCGAGCGCGCGGCGGGCATGTGCTGGGCCGACGAGGGCGAGCTCTACAACGAGGGCAGGCCATTCAAGGTCACCTCGCGCGGAACCCAGGGCGTGATGGTCACCATCCTCGCCGACAACTATTTCGGGTACTGCAAGAAGGAGATCAAGACCCAGATCGGCTACAGCGCCAACCTCTTCGGCCTGGCGGAGGAGGAGCACGCGGGCGGGGTGCTGGCCTTTCCGACCTTCAACCTGGGCGACCGGTTCGTCCCGGATCTCGTGAGGATCGTGAGCGCCAGTCACCGCTTCGCCGAAGTGCGCGGGCTCCTGGGGCAGCGCGCCAGGTTCCACGACTCGGGGTACGCGACCGACGTGCAGTATCCCGAGATCCACTACATGCCGGAAGACATGGTGATCGACGTCCCCCGCCAGGACATCACCTGGATGAGCCAGGGGAAGGAGCAGCACCTCAAGCTTCTGCCCGGGCGGATTTACATCCACCCGAGCGGCTACAAGGTCCGCATGGCCAAGCATCGCGCGGCGCCGAGCTGGCGGCTGATCGGAACCGTGCCGGAGGGCGCATTCTGCCACAAGCCGTGCACCGTATCGGGTGGGGGCAAGTCGGAGATCAGCAAGAGCCTGGTCGACGCGGTGCTGCCGGGCTCCTTCTACGTACGAAGTTTCGACGACGACATGGCGCAGGTCCAGGCGATCTTCGAGCGGGACTACGAGGAGGTACGCCTGTCCGAGCTTCGCGCGGCGGACGGGCGCGGAGCTTCACGGCCGATCCTCTCCCCCGACCGCTCGCTCGGCTCGGTGGTCAAGCTGCTCACCCCCAATCCGGCCGAGTTCACGCCGGAGTACAACGCGTGGCTCGAGAGCATTCCCAATCATGTGCGCGCGCTGGTCTTCGTCATCAAGCGCTTTCACCGGCCCGAGTGGGGGGATGATTGGCAGCGTTACTTCAGCGTCGACATCATCAACGGCGCGCCGGGGCACGAGCTCAAGTACGAGGGCCGGCGACTGGTGGCCAACTATCTCCGGATCGGCCGCGAGGAGCACGGGGCCTGGCGCACCTACAAGCTGCGGCAGGACTTCGTCGCGGCCGACAAGGTGCAGATGGAGGACGATATCACCGCCGCGGTGGTGGTCCCGGCACGCCGCCTGATCGGGCTCCCGGGCGAGTACGACGGCCATCCCAGCCTCAAGCTGGCGGAGAACTGCGAGGTGCGGCTGTTCCAGCGCCCGGACGACGCCATCCATCCCGGCCTGGACCGGCAGACCGAGGAGGACATGGCGGGGCCGGGCCTCTTCTGCTCGAACTTCCAGCCGCTCACCCGAGCGGACGCGCAGCGGATCGTAGAGGACGTGGCGGTGCATGACGCCTTCACCCCACCGATGCGCGAGCATGTCGCCGCGAACGCGGCGCTCGCCGACGACGGTTTCTCCATCTGCTCGGCCCAGCCCCGGCTGATCGGCGGCAAGCCCACCAAGAATCCGCGCTACCTGCAGCTCAGGCCCGACCTCGCCCGTCCGCGCGATCGCTACGTGGCGGAAATGGGCGCGCGGCTCAATCGGCGGCTCCCGCTCCACGCGCCCGTGCTGTTCCCGGTGATCAGCGTACTGTCCGGGCGGCGGAACAATCGGCCGGAAGACGGCGTCCGTCCGCTTTGCGTGTACGGACCCATCCACTACCAGGAATTGCCGGAGCTGTTCATGGACTACGTGTGCTCGCTGACAGGAACGTCGCCGAGCACCACGGGGGCGGGGTCGGAGGGGGCCCTCACCAAGGGCCCATTCAACGCGCTCGCAGCCACCGCCGATCTCAACAACGCGCTGGTCGCGATGCTGCTCACCGGCTACGCCGGCTTCAGCTCGGCGGCGGGATTCATCGGGCCGCGCTACCGGGTGGACCACGACATCAGCCTGCTCATTCCCGAGATCTGGTGCCGGCTGTTCCCCCACGAGCGTGACCCGAAGCGGCTGATCGAGGCCGGACACCTGGAGAAGCTCGAGGACTACGAATCCGCTGGCCGGAAGGTGCTCGCCAGCCGCCTCGGCTACCGCATCACGGCCAAGTTCGTGCACACCTACTTCGGGCGGGTGTTCGACAATCCCAGCACGGTATTCACCGAGGAGATCCTGCAGCCCGAGCTGCAGGACCGGGCGGTCTTCACCGACGGGATCGACAACATCGTGGAGGCCCAGCAGCGGGTGGCCGCGGCGTATTTCAAGGATGGTACGATCGAGGACGCCTGCCCTCCGCTCAGAGCGTTGCTCCACATCATGGCCCACGGGCACTACCAAGGGAAAGACGCGGGACATCCCGATATCCGGAGGCTGTTCACCCGCGAAGCGCTGCTCGCCAGCGACTGGTACCACGAGCGTCTGGCCATCAAGCAGCAGCGGGATGTGGCGCTCTGGGAGCGTCACGCGCGGAGCTTGACCCAATTCCTGGCGCGCGCGGGCCATCGCGACGAGGCGGTGCGCCTCGGCATCGCCAAGCGTCTCGAGCACGCGCGCGCGGAGCTCGAGCGGATGAGCGCTCCCGAGTATGTGACCTCGCTGGTCGGCACCATCGGTGCCGATCCGCTCCACCGGCCGGCGCACGGCCGGTGGAGTGGGGATCAGGACTCGCCAGCGGAATCGCGCGAGCTCCAGGGCAAGGCCTTGGTCTCGTCCAGGGAGTGACGGCTACGGCGTGTACAGGTGGGAGCCTGCGCCGTCCACCCCGACCAGGTAGTTGCGTCCATCCAGTGCCACCCGGCCGAGCGCCAGAGGCAGCCCTGCCGAAGGATAGGGAGCTCTGGCCTTCCAGGTGTTCGTGCCGGGATCGTAAGCGTAGGTATGGCTATCGCTTGCCGTGATCACGTAGAGCTTCTGGCCGAGGATCGTCCCGATGGCCCGCCCGGCGGTGGGGACCGGGGCGAGAGGACTCCAACTGTCGGTCGCAGGGTCGAAGACGTCGAGCGCTGCGGTGCCAAGGCCGCCTGCGACATAGAACTTCCCGTTGATGACCCCGCCCGCTCCGAAGGGATGATAGTGGGGGCATGACCGCAGGGCGCCCCACTTGTTGTTCACCGGATCGTAGCGGAACAACTGGCGGATCGCCGAGTGGTCACAGTAGCCCGGGAAGGGCCAGCCCGTACCATCACAGAAGCCAGGAAGCACGTACATCTTGCCGTCGATGACCCCGGTGACGCCCTCGGAGGTGGCCTTCGGCATGTCGGCTTTCCGGGTCAGGCGGTCGTTGGTGTAGTCGTAGGCCCACGTGGTGGGCACGCTCGGTGTGTCCCCGGTGCCGTCGTGTGAGCGGCCACCGGAGAAATACAGCTTGCTCCCGATCTTGGCGACGCCGTTCAAGTCGTACATGTAAACCTCCGACGTCTTCGTCGACCAGCTGTTCGTCGCCGCGTTGTAGGCCTGGATGGGAAACCCGCTGCCCCCTTCGTCATTGACACCGCCGAAGGTGTAGAGGATCGATTGCCCGGCCGAGTTGGGAGCCACTCCACCGACAAACCCATAAAGGGACTCTCCGGGACGGGCAGCCTTGTCGGTCCAGCTGTTCGACGCGGTCGATGCCGTGGCGGCGGAGATCTGATCGTCCGTCGATCCGGGCTGGGTCGGCGTCGTGTCCTCACCGCAGGAGAGGACGGCGAACAGGCTGAGTAGGAGCGGGAGAATGAGCGGCGGGCGGGGTGACATGCGTCCTCCTCGTACGAGGGATCACGGAAGGATGACCGTCTCGACGCCTCTACTCGCGGGATCGCGATCCCCTTCACTGGTCCGGCTAACAGCTTGCAGAGGAGAAAGTACGGGCGACGGTCAAGGGAAGCTCAAGAGACAGTCACGCACCGACTTGCGACGTGGACTGAAGATCTACCCGCCATCTTGGCTAGATCGAGGCGCGAAGCGCCACACGAGGTGAGCTGGCCGGCAATCCGGCGGGCGGAGAGTGGGTGGCTGCGGAACAATTGAGGCTCGGGCGGTCGCCCCGGCTCAGCGGGTGAACCAGTACGACACCTTCACCAGGAACGTATCGCGTGCCCGCCGGCCGAACAGGTCGCCGAGGTCGCCGCGGAAGGACTCGGCGCCCTCGACCGGCGAATCCGCCTGCCGTCCCTGGCTCCAGACCAGGAACAGCGTCGACCCCGGGCGATACTCCCAGCGGAACACCACGTTGGAGCGGAACTGCTGGAAGTTGAACCCGCTGTCATCCTCGGCGACGGCGGGGTCAGTATAGGGCCGGTAGCGCCCCGAGTACTCGCTCGCCCGCGCGTCCGCCACTTCACGGATGTCGGTGTAGGTGCCCTTGGAGACGAACGGCGAAGCGTAGACCTGGAGCGAGGTGGTGGGCGTGAAGGTGTAGCCCAGCCGCCAGGTGAAGCTCAGGGTCCTCTGCTGCAGATGCGCGAAGGTGTAGTGCTGCCCGCCGGCCGGGTCGGTGAACGTGTCGAAGTACTGCAGGTCGTTCCGGTTGTGGTTGTACTCCGCGCTGAGCGAGGTGGTAAAGCGAGTGGACACCTTGAGATCGAGCGTCGGCGAGAGGTCGATCGTCTCGGAGCGGCCCTGATCGCCCCTGGTGTAGTTGGCCGACACGGAGGGCACCAGCGGCCGGCGGTCATCGCCCTGGATGGTGATCCAGGGCGAGAGATACGGGTCCTGCCGGACCGCCGGACCACCCCGCGCGCAACGGTCGCAATAGGTAGCACCGAGCTGGCCGATGGTGCCCCCCACGTGCAGCCACCAACGGTTGGTGAACTGGACATGGACATTGGTGTTGAACGCCCGCTCGGTCGGCAGTCCCTCGGCGGTCCAGTGCTCCCAGTTGTTGAAATTCCAGCGGAGCTGCTGAAAAATCCGGTTGGGATGATTGAACGCCAGGTTCGCCCAGCTGGTCCACTCCTGCTGGTCGGCCTGGCGGAGGAACCCGAGGTCGTTGACCTCGAACCCCGGCGTCCGCCGCTGGTAGGCCGTCTCGAAGTGCAGCCGCTTGCCGCCCACCTTGGCGAAACGGATCTCCTGATTGATGCCGCTCAACGAGGTCCGGGTCGAATCGAAGGTCAGCGGGCCGTCCGGACGCTGGTACAGATGGACCGGGTCCTGCTGGGTGCGAGCGATCGCCGCCGCATCGCCCGCGACCCGGCTCAGGTCCAGCGAGCCGGAGATCTCGAACCGGCCGTGGAACCGCCACCGCCCATCGATTCCTCCGGCGTACGCGCTCCGATGGAGATAGGGCGCACTGGTGGCATCGAGCGACCGGTTCACTCCCGTTACGATGAACCCGAGGCTGGCATCGCCGCCGTGGAAGTCCTGATTGGCGCGGATCACGCCGTAATTGGTCGCGGGCTCGAGCGTGGTGCCTCCCGGCCCCGCCACATGATCGGTCACCGCGTCGAGGGCCCCCAGTGAGAAACCGTTCGGCAGGCGTCCGGTGACCTTACCGGCCCCCAGGATCTTGGTCGAGGTGGCGGACGCCTCGTCTCCATAGGTGTCGGCCAACTGCGGCGAGCGCCCGATCCGGCGGGAATAGAACAACCCTTCCCCGGTATTGCAGTCGACCACCACGACGCAATTGACGGTGAAGGTGAAGAGGCCCTTTCCCTCCACGAAGAACGGCCGTCGCTCGCTGAAGAAGGTCTCGAAGGCGCTGAGGTTGAGCTCCGACGGATCGGCCTCGACCTGGCCGAAATCGGGATTGACGGTGGCGTTGAGCAGCAGATTCGAGGCGAGCCGGTATTTCAGATCGCCGCCGAGAGAGACCTCCTGATTCTGCTCCGGGTCGGCCGCGCCGGCGTCCGGCTGGCTCTTGGTGATGACGTACGGCGTGATCTCCGCGTGTCCCGGGCTGCCCAGTCCGTCCAGCCCGGTCAGCTCGCCGAACTGGGAGGTGAGGCCCGAGCGCGAGGTGCGATAGAGTGGCCAGGTGACGGTCGCGGTATGGCGCTGGATGACCCGCCAGAGGAGCAGGCCGAACGTGCCGCTTCCCTTGGACGAGTAGTGCAGCTGGGAGAGCGGGATCCGATACTCCGCGGTCCAGCCAAGCGAATCGATCCGGGTCGCGGCGTCCCATACCGCGTCCCAGGCGACGTCCTCGTCGCCATCGTTATAGATCGCGTAGTCCGCCTTGACCCCGGCGGGGTTCACCGAGAACTCGTACCCGGTCCGCCGGTCGTGGTAGGGGTCGAGCATCACGCTGATGTAATCGGAGGCGGGCAGGTCATCCCGGCGGGCGAGCAGGCTGACGATGCTGTCAGGGTGGGGATCGAATGCGCGGACGAACACGTAAAGGTTGTGCTCGTCGTACGCCACCCGCGCCTCCGTCCGCAGTCGCGGTGCCACGCCTTCGCTGGGCTTGGCCTCGAGGAACTGGTCGACGGGCGGGGCGGTCCGCCACACGACGTCGTCATCCCGGCCGTCGAGCACGGGGGCCACCGCCGTGCGCGTGGCCCGGACGACGGTGGTTGCCGGGCGCGGCCGTGGGATCGTCATCACCTGCGCCTGAAGACCCAACAGAACGCCGAGCAGTGCAGTCATGTGAGACACCCGCGGGAAGGTTCACGGGTTGGACACGGGTTGTGCCGAAAAGGTTGGACGAAATCGCCCCGCCAGATTCGCTCAGGGGAACGGGCGGGGCCGAGGCTCGGGCCAGGGCCACGGATCGGACTCCCCGTGTCCCGCAATGCCCCGGATCGCCGCCTCACGCACCTCGGGATCCTTCGACTGCAGGAGCTCGGTCAACTGCTCGGAGCGTTCGCCCGAATGGATCAGCGCCCGGACCTCGGCTTTCCGCGCATCGGCATCCTGCTCCCGTGACAACGAGGCCCGGAGCGCGGGGACGGCTGCGCCATCCGCGATCTCGGAGAGCGCCCACGCTGCCTTGACCCGCAGCTCGGCATCGGCGTCGCTCAGGGCGCCGATCAGCGCCTTCGGCGCGGTGTGGACGTCGAGCTGACCCAGGGCCCACGCCGCGGTTCTCCGCACTTCCGCGTTCCGCTCCTTCGTGAGGAGTTGACCCAGGCCTTCGGCCGCCGACGCATCGCCCAGCTCGCCGAGGGCCCAAACCGCCGTCTCCCGTACGGCGGCGTCGCTGTCCGCCTGTGCCGCCCGCAGCAGGACCGGTGTGGCGGATCGCGCCTCGATGCTGGCCAAGGCCCAGGCGCTCATCTCGCGTACGCCGGCATCCCGATCGCCCCGCAGCGCCAGGGCGAGCCCGTCGGCGCCCGATTTGGCCTCGAGCTGACCCAGCGCCCAGGCCGCGGTGCGCCGGACGGAGGCCACCGCGTCGTCGTGGAGGAGGCGCACCAGCGCCGGGACCGCGCTCGTGGAATCGAGCTGGCCTAACGCCTCCGCCGCCGCTTCTCGCACCACGGGCGCGCCGTCACCCAGGGCGGCGGTCGCCGGACGCACGGCGCGCCCATCGCCGATCCGCCCAAGCGCCCAGAGCGCATCCGCCCTCGCGCCGGTAGATGGGTCATGGGCGGCTCGCACCAGCGGCTCAACCGCGCCCTTCGGCTGCAGCAATCCCAGCCCCAGCGCGGCGAGGGTACGCATTACCGAATCGGCCGACCCGAGCCGCTGCAGCAGACCGGGCGCCGCCAGATCGCTCGCCTGATTGGCGAGCAGCCGCACCGCGAGCTCGCGGACGCAGGGGTCATCAGTCGAGAGACTCTCCAGCAGGAACCGCACGTCCTCCGGCGTGCCCTGCGTCTCGCGGGTACCGCGGGAGTCTGGTGTCTTCGGGCGGGCGAGCGGCGTCGCCGGCGCGTCGCGCTCGCCCCAGCGGTTGTTGCCGACCGCGGTTGCGGCAAGCGCGCACAGGGCGCGCGGCGCGCCCAGGGCGCCCGCGAGCAGCTCGCGAATCTCTGGTGAACTCTTCCGCAGGCTGGGCGCGGGTGCACCCGTCGATCCGCCGAGTGACATCGCGGTCGCGGCGAGGACGAGGCTGGTCATCCGTATCATGGTCTGCTCCACAGAGGAGGATGATCGATGTGATGTTGAAATTTCAGCACTCATGGGCCGAAGCAACGGGCGAAGCGCGACACCCTGCGTCACGCCGCGCCCGTTCGCGTCAGCCGCGCCCGATCACGGAAACGGCCGAGGCTCCGGGCGGGGCCAGGGCCAGGGACCGGAGGCGTCTCCGCCGGCCAGCGCGGCCACGGCCATCCCTCGCACTTCGGCGTCCGGGGATGATACGAGTCGCTGGAAGGCCTCCACCGAGCCCTCCCCCACGGCACCGAGCGCCCGGATGAGGCCGTGCTGCACCTCGGGGTCCTGCTCGCGCCGAAGCGCGGAATCGATGGCGCCGGCCGTCCGGGGATCCCCGATCGTGTAGAGCGCCCAGGCCACCGATTCGCGCACGTTGCGATCTCGGTCCGACAGCGCGCTCGACAGCGCGGCCGGCGCCCGGCTCGGCTCGCAGGAGCCGATCGACCAGGCCGCGACCTCCCGTAGCGTGGGATCGGGGCTCCTGAGGACGCCCGTCAAGGTCTCCACGGCGTTTTCGTCGCCGATCGAGCCCAGTGCCCACACTGCCGTCGCGCGAACCTTCGGGTCCCGGTCCAGCCGGACGGCCTTGGCCAGGGCCGCCAGCACGACGGTCGAGCCCGGTCGTGCATCGGCCAGGGCCCACACCGCCATCTCACGCACCTCCGCGTCGGCATCGGTCCCGGCCGCGGAGGCGAGGGCCTCGATCGCGACATCGACCTCGACGTACCGCTGGAGTCCCCACGCGGCCACCCGCCGAACCGGGGCGCTCGTATCGGTGCGGAGTGTCCTGGCGAGCAGCGCCGCCCTGTCGTCGCCGGGCTCCTCGCGGGCGGTGACGGCTGGCGAGGCTCGGGTCGGGATCGCGATTGCCGCGGGTTGGGGGGCAGCGTCCGGCGGTGGCTGGACCGGTTGAACCGGCGCGCTGCGTGGCGCTTCAGCATGCGAGGGGAGCGAGTGAGACGCGGTGCGTGGCACCGGCGTCGCTGCACCGACGAAAGAGGCGAGGATGGCGAGCGCACCGACGATCACGGCGGTCTGCCTCCGATTCGGCCCCTTGCGACGGAGCGCGGGGTCGAGAATAGCCAGCATGCGTCCCTCGAACTCCTTTCGGTGCGCCATCGCAAGGGCGAGCGACGGCGTGTAGTGATCGCGCACGCCCGTCACCAGGTCCAGCAGATGCTCGGCGTAGTCGCTGGGCCGGGCACCGAGGACCAGCGCCAGGTCGTCGCAGGCCCGCTCGCTCTCGGTGCGGAGCCGCCGGGCGGCCGTCCACACCAGCGGGTGAAACCAATAGAGGGCGCAGGCGATCCGGCCGATCGTGTGACCGGCCAGGTCGCGCCGACGGACGTGCCCCAGCTCGTGCACCAGCACGGCGCTCCGCCGCTCGGCGCTCCACTGCTCGCATTCGGCGGGAAGCACGACGGCGGGAGCAATAAGGCCGCTCGCAAAGGGCATCTTCACATCCTCGCTGCGGACCAGCCGCGGAATGACGGGCACGCCCAGGCGATCGGCGACCTGGTACAACGGCGTCTGCCAGTCCGGGTGCTCCAGCGGCTCGGCCCGGCGGAGGATGCGCCGCACAGCGTACGCGCCGTGGGCGAGCCTCAGGATCAGCGCGAGAGCGCCCAGCACCCAGCCGAGCAACAGTACGGTCCCGAGCCCGAACGACGGCCCGATCGCGGCGCGAGACCGCGATGCGGACGAGGCGGCGGGGCCCGCGGCTTCAGGAGCAGCGCTGCTCTGCTGCCGCAGCGAACGGGTGATTTCGGGGCCGACAAGCGCTCCTGCCATGCTCGATGCAATTGTCGGTGATACGGACTGGGGAAGCATCCGGACCGGGAGGGGGGCCCACATGGCGAGTGCGGGGAGGACAAGGAGCGCGCCAAGCACCACGACCCAGACCAGATGCCGGGCGCCCGCCGAGGCGCGCGACATTGCGAGCGAGGCGCCGATCGCGGCCAGAAGCAGACAGGTGACCTTCAGAAGCACCAGCAGAATCGACAGGCCCAATGGTGCTGCCGTGACCCAGGAGAGCAGGTCTGGAATGGATGTCGACATCATGACCTCCCGCTCTCGTTCCGCCGCGCGCGGCGGATCTTCTCCCGGAGCCGGCCGATCTCGGCCTCGTCCAGGTCGGCGTCGGAAAGCCGCAGCAGCGCCGTGACCGCCTGCTCGGTCGAGCCGGCAAAATAGGTGCGCACGACGTGCGCGAGGACGTCATCCCGGGCCTTGTCGGTCGGACGGGCCGTCAGGTAGACGTACCGGGGCCCGTCCTCCCTGTGGGAGATCAGCTTCTTCTCCCCCAGGATCCGCAGGATGGAGCGGACCGCGGAATAGCTGGGCGGGTCGGGAAGGCTCTGCATGATCTCGGTGACGGTGGACTCGCCCCGCCGATGCAGGATCTCCATCACCTGCCGCTCGCGGCGGCTGAGGTCTTCGACAGGGGGGCGCTGGGGCATGGCGGTGGCCTTGGACCTGAGAGTATGAACGGTGACGCTGTGCTGATATTTCAGCAGAGGCCAGGAAAAGTCAAGGGCTCCGCCTGACTTGGCTACCTTGAGGAGCTGCCACGCAGCGCAACTGGGATCCAGGCGGCCACCGACCAGCTCATCCAAAGAATGCATGACACTCCTGCAGATGCTTCGACGATTCTCTAACCCGGCCGCGATCGCGCTGACGGTGATTGCGCCTGCGCTCAGCGCGAACCTTCCCCGGCCGGGCCACCGAGCGTGCGCCGAGCCATACCGCGTCTCCCGGCAGGAGATCCTGGAGGCGATGCGGACCCACGGGGCCTACAGTCTCACCAGCACCACCACGTCGATGCGGTTCGGAGCCGAGGCGCTCCTCGCGCTCGTCCGGCGGCGGCAGCGGGAGTCGCCGGGGAGCACCCAATTGATCGTCAAGCAGGACGATTGGTTCAGCGCTCACCTCGAGACGGCGGGGGTGACCTATGGGGATATGTCGGAGTCGGCCAGGGCGGGATTCGAGCACCATCAGGATGCGCTGATCGACTACGGCCCCCAGGTGGTGGCACAGGTGCTGGAAGGCCCTGCCCCGCTCCTCGCGCTGGACGTGACCATCTTCTGGCCCGACTCGGCGGGCGCGCCTTCCCATTTCAGCTATAAGGACACCCTGTCCGTGCCCAAAATGGATGTGTACGACAGCCGGGTCATCCGATTCAAGCTGCTGGAGTACGAGGACATGCTCGTGTTCGATCAGGTGAAGGGCATTTCCGTGCGGCCGGTCGGCTTCCTTTCGGCGGTGTTCGCGGTCTTGGGCAAGCCGGACCTCAAGCAGACCCGCCTCGCGGTCTCCAGCGATCAATGGCAGGTGGTGCGGGGGCAGGTCAAGGTGTTCCCGGGAATCTCGAAGACGGGGACGGCCACGATCGAGCCGAATGGACGGGGGCACGAAAACATCCCCCGCGAGCGGCCCGATCTGCGGGCGCTGGCCGACGGATTGAGTCGGCCCATGGGGATCCGGTATGGGGAGCCGTCCTGCCAGTCCCGCCAGCTGCGATGAGCGGCCTCACGTCGGCGACGTGCCTCGATGCTCAGGGGGCCGCCCCGTTCTCCCGCAGCGCATACTGCCGTCCCAGGAGAAGATCGTACTGAAGGAGCCGGTAGTCCTCCAGCAGGGTCCGCTCTTCCCGGGGCAGGGACTCCCAGTCCCAGACCTCTCCATCGGTTCCCCGCATGTAGCGCCCCAGCACGGGGATCCTGCGGCGGACCCGATCGCCCACCCCGAGGAAGCCTGGCGGGGGTATGCGCATCGTCTGGAGGAGATAGGCGGGAAGCGCGTTGACGCTCAGCTCGGTTTCCTCGCGCGGGAGCTGGAAATTTGCCCACACGACGAGGGGCCCCCGGCGGGTTCTGCGGGCCTGTTCGGCCTCGGACCGCCCGGCCAACTGCGCGAACAGGGGGCGAAGCGCGTTACCCGAAAGCGGGGCCATGTGATCGCCGAGGATCGCGATGATGGTGGAGTCCCGCTGGCCGCGGAAGTACTCGACCAGAGTCCCGATCGCCCGGTCCGCCTCCCGAATCGCGTTGATGTACTCCTTCACCTCGCCCATCGGGTCGTCCGACTTCGCCCCGAGCACGCCCAGATCGGAGCTGCGGTACGTCCCGGAGTTGTAGGGAGAGTGGGTCGAGGAGGGGAAGGCGAACACGAAAAATGGACGAGGGCCACGACTGGCTTGAATGACGGATTGGACCACCGCGTTGTCGGAGGGCCAGCCTGGCCGGGCCGCGCGCTCCACCCCCGGCATGTCGTTGAGCCACACGACATGATGAAAGCCCAGCAGGTCGTACACCCGCTCCCGATTGTAGTAGTACTTGGCGTCGGCCTGGATCGCGGTGGTCGCGTAGCCCAGATCGGCGAGGGCGCGCGGAAGCGACGGCATCGGATGCCGAATGTGCTGCTTGAACGGGAGGCTTCCGATCGGCAGGAAGCTCATCGTCATCCCCGTGAGGAGCTCGAACTCGGTATTGGCCGAGCCGCCGAAGCGCTCGGGGACGATCCCGTGTCCGTAGATGTGGGTCTTGCCGAGGGCCCGGACATTGGGAATGGGATCGCTGGTGTAGTGCAGGCCGAGATCATCCGGGTCCATGAAGGATTCGACCAGATAGAGAATCAGGTTCACGTGCCCAGGGGGGCGCTGCACCGAAGATCCGGTGCCCCAGGTCCGGCCCATCGCCGTGGCAACCGATTCGGGTGAGTAACCCACCGGGCTCGGCACCAGCAGCGCTGGGATCTCGGAGACGAACGACAACAACAACCCGTTCGCTCGCGCTTTCTCGCGGTGGAGATCGCCGGGGGCTCCGACCAGCAGGAGCAGGCGGCCGGCCAGCGGCTGAGTGGGCGCCAGGTAGAAGACCAGCGGAAGTGTGATGAGGGCGACCAGCGACGCGACGCCGAGCAGCAGGCGACGCGGCAGCGACAATCGCCATGGCTCGGTTCGGTGCGCTGCCACGAGTGCCACGACCCAGAGTCCGGCAGCGACAACGATCATGAGGAGGACCGTCGTGCCGAAGAATCGGCGGAAGAGCGGCACGAACTCGGCCACCCTGAGCACGTCGAGCGGCTGCACCGCCGAATGCATGTACTCGATCTTGGCGATCGTCGCGAGGTCCAGCAGGAGGAACGACGGCGCCACCAGCAGGAGTGCGATGGCCACTCTCCGGGTGACCGCGAACACCAGCACCAGCGCGCTGAACAGCAGCAGGGTATTGGTGACCCAGGCATCCACCATCACGACCTCGCGCCTCAGGCGGGCGTCGACTCCTCCCCATTCGAATGTCAGATCCGCGGCGGCCGTGAGGACACCCGCGGAGACGAGGAGCACGAGGAGCGCGAGCAGCGAGGCTGCCCTGGGGCTGCCGCGGGCGGCGCGGTAAATGGCCCTGGTCTCCCGAGGCATCAGGGCCGCGCATGCGAGGGCGGCGCACGCTGGAGGCACCAGCCACTCCAGGTAGAAGAACCTCTGCCACACCCCGCGACCGATGAACGCACCGAGCAGCAGCCTCGAGAGGTGAGTCGCCAGGAGGGCGAGCAGCAGACAGGCACCAACCCTCGGAAGCACGCGGCGCAGAGCGCCCCCCTGATCGGGAGCCACTGCGCCATAGGCCAGCGCCAGCCCCGCACAGAGCCCCGCCCAGAACAACCCCTGGACCAGCGGACCGTAGATGGGGACCGACCGACCCGGAAGCGTTCCCGTCCACGACGCCAGGACCGCGGCGGCCGCGATGACCGTGAGTATCGGCACACTCGGCGTCAGCTCGCGGCACGAGGTCCGGTCAGCCATCCGGGGACCCTCATCGAGTTCATGGTGGCTCCTTAGTGCGCTCTGGCGTGCCAGGCTTCAGCGATATCCGCGGCTGTACTCCTTGACCAGAATCACCTTCACCCGCGGCTCCCGCGTGAGATACGCCAGCGCCGCCCGGGCGCGCAGGCTCCCGCGCGGCTCCAGATACCAGAGCAGGACGTCGCTGTCGGGGAAGTACGCCTCGATGAAAGGAAGCGAGCGATAGCTCGAGGACAGGGCGTTCACGTCGCTGGCGGCCAGGTTGGCCCTCACACCCTCGTAGTACTTCCTCAATGCGTCCGGTGCCATCGTGTGCGGATCGAGATCGGGGAAGAGGTAGTACGAGGTATAGAACCCGTTCGCGGTGAAGCAGGCGAGCGCTCTCGGATTGGTCGACTCCACGACGGTGTGGCTCACGACGCCGCGTCTCCGAGCGATGGCGAGCAGCACTCCGCACGCGGCCGCTGCGTTGCCGTCGGTCAGATTCTTGAAGTCGAGCCAGAAGTAGTGATCGGTGATATCGGGAACGGCCGCCAACAGGCTGTCGAGGGACAAACCCACCGATGGAACCGGAGGGTGCCCCACATCGAAATACCC
Organism: Gemmatimonadales bacterium; assembly: GCA_036265815.1. NCBI lineage: Bacteria > Pseudomonadati > Gemmatimonadota > Gemmatimonadia > Gemmatimonadales > Gemmatimonadales bacterium. The sequence continues at coordinate 18,129 of DATAOI010000087.1, read as the reverse complement.
GGCCGCGGAGTCGAACATCACGTCGATTTCCAGGCCGCCGTATTTCCTGGCCATCCGCGCGGCGCGCTGGACGCTGTTGACTCGGTGGAGCCACAGCTTCACGGGAAAGGGGGGCTCGCGCCGACGGGTTGCGGCATGCACCGGGGGAAGGCTCGGCAGCCGCTCGGACAGCCCGGCGAACTCGCGGTACGCCACGGCCAGCTGGTAGGCATTCCAGCCGAGCACACCGATCAACCCGGCGAGCAGCAACCCAGCCGCGACGCGTCCGGGCCTGCGCGGGAGCTCCTGTTCAGCCGGCATGCCCCCGCGCCGCCTCTCCCAGCAATCCGACCGCATCGCGCAGCTGCCGGTCCGACAGATATGGCGCCGGGCCGAGCCGTAGGACATCCCCTCGGGCATCGGTCCACACGCCTCGCGCCCGGAGCTCACGCACCAGAGCGGCCGCCACCGGGCTTCGGAGAGCGAGGAAACCACCGATCTCGCCGAGCGGGCACTCGCGGTCGCGGCGCACGATCGCGGGATCGAGATCGAGGGCGTCGAAGGTGGAGGCGAGCAGCCCGACCTGGTGCTGACTCACCGCCCTGAGGAGCTGAGGCGTGAGCCCGCGCTCCCGGAAAAACTCGAAGACGGAAACGGCGCGATAATGACTGGTCGGATCGTAGGTCGCGCCGGCGAATCGGTCGCCGCCCTGCCCATAGGCCACTCGCTCCACGCGCTGCCGGTCCGTCAGCACGGTGAACTCGCTGAACCACCCGGTCACTACGGGGCGAAGCTCGCAGTCCGCCGGGATCCTCAGAAAGCAGTTGCCCTCCCCGAGCTGACAGTACTTGTATCCGCCGCCAACGATGAACGCGTCGCCGAGTCCCTCGTCCGTGACCGAGAACGGCACGACGTCGAGCGCATGATACGCGTCCACCAGCAGACTGCTGCCGTGCCGCCGGCAGCTCGCGGCCACGTCGGCGAGCCCGTGGGCCATGCGCCCGGTATCGAAGAAGACGGCAGAGACCAGCACCAGGGCCGTCCGATCATCTACCGCGCCGCTCAGCCGGGCAGCCAGTGATTGGTGGGGGGCCTGGGGGATGCGGACAACGGTGAGACCTGCCTCCTCCAGGCGATCCAGCTGACGGCGGATGCTGTGGAACTCACCGTCGGTGGTCACCAGCCGGGGTCGCGTGCCCAGCGGCAAAGCGGAGAGCAGACGGACCACCAGCTCGTGGGTGTTCGCTCCCAGCGCTATCCCTCCGCCCGCGTCTCCCAGGAGCCGGGCGAATCCCTCGCGCACCCGCTCGGCTCGAGCCAGCGCGTGTTCCCACTTCTCGTCGACGTAGCGCGCCGCGTCTTCCCAGGCCTTCACCTGGCCTTCCAAGGCGCAGTCCGGCCAGGCCTGGTGGGAGTGCCCGGTGAGCAGCAGTCGCTGTGCGACCCCGAAGCGGGAATAGTGTGGCGCGAGAGCGTTGGGAGAGGCGAAGAGGGAGGCGGGGTCCATGGCCCTGGCGAGGCTCAGAGCTCGGTCCTGATGGCCCACAGATCCGGAAACAGTGGCTGATTGAGTGTGGCCAGCAGGTAGTCCGCGCCCGCGCTTCCCCCGGTGCCACGGCGGGTGCCGATGGTCCGCTGCACCATCTTCACGTGCCGGTAGCGCCACTCCATGATGCCTTCATCGAGATCCACCAGCCGTTCGCACAGCTCTGCCTCCGCCGATTGGCTGCGGTACACGGCAATCAACGCATCGCGGAGACCGGGGGAGGGCTCCACTCGCCGGGTCACGTCCCGCTCCAGGTCGCTCCGGGGCACCGGGACGCCGCCGGCAGCCAGATGGCGCAGGAAGCCATCCCAGAGCGAGGGTGAGTGCAGCCGTCGCTCCAACCGCCGGCGGACCTCGCTCCCCGCCGGGTGGCGCTCCACCGCCTTCTGATCCTTCCATCCCAGCGCGAACTCCAGCTCGCGGAACTGGAACGATTGGAACCCGCTCCCCGACTCCAGCCGGTCACGGAACGACAGGAACTCGAGTGGCGTCATCGTTTCCAGGATGTCGAGCTGCGCCACCATCACCTTGAGGATGGTCAGAATGCGCTTGAGTGTGCCCCGGGCCCTGGCGCCGTCGTTGCGGGAGAGCAGATCCTGGAGGTGATCCAGCTCGTGGAGGATCTCCTTGAACCAGAGCTCGTACACCTGATGGATCACGATGAAGAGCATCTCGTCGTGCTCCGGGCCCTCCGACAGAGGACACTGGAGCGCGAGCAGCTCATTGACCTTCAGGTATTCGGCGTACGAGGGCATCCGGTGGTCTCTTCGCAAGGGGAGGCAACACAAGAGTAGCAACAGCCGCGGCGACGCGCACGCAACGCCGAGCCGGATCTACCGCAGTCGGGGAGTGTACCGGTTCAAGGTTGCGTACTCCGGCGGCCAGGGAAGCGTGTACCCCAGGTCGGCGGCCGCGTGCCGGGTCCAGTACGGGTCCCACAGGTGCGCTCGCGCCAGCACCACCAGATCCGCCCGGCCGGCGGCCAGGATGGTGTTGACGTCCGCGGGGGATGAGATGTTCCCCACCGTCATCGTCGGCACCCGCGCCTCATGCCGGACCCGGTCGCTGAACGGGGTCTGGAACTGCCGACCGTAGACCGGCTTCGCTTCGGGGACGGTCTGGCCCGCGGAGACGTCCACGATGTCGGCCCCCGCGGCAACCACCATCCGCGCTACCTCCACCGCATCGTGCGCCTCCGTGCCGCCGGGCGCCCAGTCGACGGCCGAGATCCTGACGGACAGCGGCTTGGCCTGAGGCCACTCGGCGCGGACCCGGGTCACGATCTCCAGCGGGTAGCGCATTCGGTTGGTGAGGGATCCGCCATACTCGTCGGTTCGCCGGTTGGTGAGAGGCGAGATGAACGAAGCCAGCAGGTACCCATGCGCGAGGTGGAGCTCCAGGAGGTCGAACCCGGCAGCGTCGGCCATGCCGGTGGCCCGGACGAAGTCGGCGGCGACCTGGTCCATGTCGGCCCGGGTCATCTCCCGGGGGATCTGGTTGTGGGAACGGTAGGGGATGGGAGACGGCGCGATCAGCGGCCAGTTCCCGTCGGGCAGCGGCTCATCCTCGCCCTCCCACAGCCGGCAGGTCGATCCCTTCCTCCCCGCGTGCGAGAGCTGCAGGCCGAGCTTGGCCTCGCTCCCTTGATGCACGAACTCCACGATCCGCCGCCATGCGGCAACATGACCCGGGAGATACATCCCGGCGCAGCCGGGGGAGATCCGGCCTTCCCGGCTCACGTCGGTCATCTCCGTCATCACCAGCCCGGCGCCGCCGATGGCCCGGCTGCCCAGGTGGACCAGGTGCCAGTCGTTCGGAAGCCCGTCCTCCGCCCGGTACTGGCACATCGAGGAGACCACGATCCGGTTGGGCAGCACCAGCTCGCGAAGCCGGTAGGGGGTGAACAAGGGTGGAGGACACGGCTCGAGCGTCACCGGACGCCCGCTCTGCCTGGCAGCCTGCTCGGCGAACCAGCGGTCGACCTGGCTCACCAGGGCGGGATCGCGAACCTTCAGGTTCTCATGGGTGATGCGGAGGCTGCGGGTGAGCAGATTGAAGGCGAACTGCAGCGGCTCGGTATCGTGGTAACGTTCCACCGATTCGAACCACTCGAGGCTCGCCTGGGCCGCGCGCTGGAGGCTTTCCACCTGCGGCCGCCGGCTCGCCTCGTAGCTGGCGAGCGCGCCGGGAATCGATCGCTCGGCTCGGAGCGCCGCCGCCAGCGCGATGGCGTCTTCCATCGCGAGCTTGGTGCCGGAGCCGACCGAGAAGTGCGCCGTGTGGGCGGCGTCGCCCAGCAGCACCACGTTCCCCGAGTGCCAGCGCGCGTTCCGGACCGTGGGAAACCGGCGCCAGATGGAGCGGTTGGCCACCAGCGGATGGCCCTGCAGCTCGTCCTGGAAGAGCCGCTCCAGGTACGCGACGGTGCCCCGCTCGTCGTTCGCGTCGAGTCCACTCGCCTGCCAGGTGTCTTCCCTGGCCTCCACGATGAAGGTCGAGCGTCCGGGAGCATACTGATAGGCATGGGTGCGCCAGAGCCCGGCCGGCGAAGGCTTGAAGTAGAAGGTGAACGCGGGAAACGCTCGGGCGCTGCCGAGCCAGACGAAGCGGTTGTAGCGCCAGTCGAGCTGAGGTTGGAATGTGTCAGACAGCTGGTCGCGGATCAGGCTGGCCACGCCGTCCGCCGCGACGATCAGATCGGCGGCGGGAAGGCCGCAGTCGGTGAGATCTCGAATCTCGCGCTGCCACTGAACCTCGACGCCCAGCGATTGCGCCCGCCGGGCCAGCAGGTCCAGCAGGGTCTTCCGTTCCACGCCCGAGAAGCGATGCCCGGTGGAGCGCATGACCGTGCCGCGGTAGTGGATCTCGATCTCCTCCCAGCGCGCGGCAGCGGCGGCCATTGCGTCGTTGGTGTCGGGATCGGCCTCGCCGACGTTCTCCAGCGTCTCGTCCGAGAACACCACCCCGAAGCCGAACGTGTCCTCCACCCGGTTCCGCTCATAGACCGTCACCTGGTGGCTGGGGTCGTCGCGCTTGAGCAGGATGGCGAGATAGAGGCCGGCGGGCCCCGCCCCTACGATGGCGACTCTCACCTGGCGGCCGGCTCCCACGGCGGGGCCACCAACCGGCGGCGGCCGATGGCGGGGCGCGGCGGATCGTCGCCGTCGAGTTCGAGGTGATCCCAGAGCTTGCAGGTCACGGGCTTGTGCACCTGGTCGAGGCCCTCACAGTAGTTGGTGAAGACACAGCGCCGCACTTCGCCGCCCAGGCCGAGCCTGAGCTTCCGGAACCAGTCGGGATCCGCCAGGCTCTGTCGTGCCGAGGCGATGATGTCGGCGGCGCCGTCCCGCAGCAGCTCCTCCGCCTGCTCGAACGTCGAGATGCCACCCGACAAGACGACCGGCGTCCGGCACCCCGCGGCGAGTACCGCGTCCCGCACCGCGCGGGTGGCCTCCCGGTTCCGGCCGAACGGTCCCCGTTCATCCGATCGGACGGTCGGCATGCACTCGTACCCGCTGGGTCCGGTGTAGGGATACCGGGCCCAGCCCACCCGCGGCTGCTTGGCGTCCTCGAACTTGCCCCCTCGAGAGAGCGAGAGGTAGTCCATTCCCGCCCGCGCGAACTGGGCGCCGAACCAGGCGGCATCCTCGGACGTGTAACCGCCCGGGATACATTCCTCGGCCAGGAACCGGCACCCGACCACGAATCGCTGGCTTACGTTCTGCCGCACCGCGTGGAAGACCTCGAGCGGCAACTTCACCCGCTCCGCGCGCGACCCGCCGTAGCCATCGTCGCGCTGGTTGAGGGTGGAGAGAAACGACGCCATGGTGTAGGCGTGGGCGCAGTGCAGCTCCACCCCGTCGAACCCCGCCTCCTCCGCGCGGGCCGCCGCTCGAGCGAACAGCCCCGGCAAGACGCGCGGCAGCTCCCGGATGTGGGGCAGCCCGGTATCCGTAACTCGTTCCCGCTCGCCGAATCGCAGGCTCTCCAGCTCGCGCTCAGTGAGGAACCGGGGCCACTCCGCCTCCGGCATTCGCGCCAGGGTCTCCCGGATGGCGTCGTCGCTGCCCGGCACTAGAGTGCGGTGCCGCTCAGTGAGGACCAGGAACTCCCGGAAGTATCGCTCCGGCTCGGGGCGGCGGCGGATCCGGAGGAAGTCGATGATCTGGATGAACAGCCGAGTCCGGCCACCGCTCGCCTGCCGGACGGTGCGCACCAGCTCCCCCAGGCCGGGAATGAACCGGTCGTCTCCGATCCGGAGGAGCGGTCCGCTGGGAATGTCGCGGATCCCGGTGGCCTCGACCACCAGAGCCCCGGGCTGCCCTCGCGCGAACCGCTCGTACCACGCGAGCACCTCGGGTGTCACCACTCCGTCAGCGGTCGCCCGCCACGGCACCATGGCGGGAACCCAGGTGCGCTCCCGCAGCTCGAGCCGGCCGCACTCGAGTGGGCTGAACCAGAGCGATCGCGCCGCGTCCGCCAGCGTGGGTGGATGCGTCTCCGGGATCGGATACTTGACGAAGGGATCGGGATGCCACATGGCTCAAGGCTAAAGCTAACGGCCGCCGTCAGCCGGGCCAGCAGCTACCGGGGAGCCACGTCAGCCTTCCTTCAGGAGCTCCCCTGCGATGATCAATTGCTGAATCTCCGTCGTGCCCTCGTAGATCCGGAGCGCCCGCACGGCGCGGTACAGTCGCTCCACTGGATGATCGGCCAGCACGCCGCGTCCTCCGATGAGCTGCACCGCGTCGTCAACAGCCCGCTGGGCCATCTCGGTCGCGAAGGATTTGGCCATGGCGGCCTCGCGGGTGATTCGCTCCTGTCCCTGGTCCTTCTCATAGGCCGCCTGATAGGTGAGGAGCCGCGCGGCCGTGAGATCGGTGGCCATCCGGGCGAGCTTCTGCTGGACCAGCTGGAATTGGGCCAGGGCGGTGCCGAATTGCTTCCGCTGCTTCACGTGAGCGAGTGATTCGGCGAGCGCGCGAGCCGCCATGCCGCAGGCCGCGGCCGCCACGGTCGGCCGCAACCGGTCCAGTGCCGCGAGGCCGAGCCCGTACCCGCGTCCCTCGTCGCCGAGCAGCGCATCGGCAGGAACCCGGCAGTCCTCGAAGGCGATCTGACCCAACGGATGCGGCGCGCTCAGCACCTGAGGGCGGAACCGGAGTCCGAACGTGTTGGCCGGCACCAGGAAGCAGCTGATCCCTTTGGCACCCTTAGGCCGGTCGGTGGAGGCGAACACGATGTAGAGATCGGCGATGCCGGCGTTGGAGATCAGAGTCTTGGCTCCGGTGATGACGTATCCTGATCCCTCGTGCCGCGCGTTGCTGGCAATGGCGGCCACGTCCGACCCCGCCTCGGCCTCGGTCATCGCGAAGGCGGTCATGACCTTGCCCTCGGCAATCGGTCCAAGCCATCGGTCCTTCTGCGCCTGCGTTCCGCCCAACAGAATCGGCGTGGTGCCAAGCCCCTGCAGCGCAAACACCGCGTCGGCGAGCGGGGACACTTCGGCGAGTGCTTCTCGCATGAGGCAGCAGCCACGGAGGTCGAGATCGAGAATCGGCTTGAGCCACCCGCCCACGCCGAGTATGCCAAGCAGCTCGCGCGCCTCCTTCCGAGCCGCGGCATCGTCGGCCGGCTCCGGGCGCGGAGCGATCTCAGCCGTCGCGAAGCTCCTGGCTTGGTCCGCGAAGACCGGATGATGCGGCTCGAGAAAGGTCCGGATCAGCTTCGCGTCGGGCATGACCTACTCGAACCTCGGTTCGCGCTTGGCGCGGAACGCCTCGTAGGCTTCACGGAAGTTCGGGTTCTGCATGCACTCGGCTTGGGCCTTCGCCTCCCATTCGAGGGCGGAGACCAGGGTCATCGCGGCCTCCTCATTGAGCGCCTGCTTGGTGACGCCGAGCGCCACCGACGGTCCCCGCGCCAGCCGGCTGGCGACCTCGGTGGCTTCGGCCATCAGCCGCTCCGCGGGGACCACCCGGTTGTAGAGCCCGATCTGGACTGCGCGCTCGGCGCTGAGAAAGTCACCCAGCATGAGGATCTCGCTCGCGTGCGCCATGCCGACGATGCGAGGAAGCAGCCAGGCAGCGCCCATGTCGGCGCCCGTGAGGCCCACCCGGGAGAAGAGAAAGGCGATCTTGGCGCTCTCCGCCGCGATCCGGATGTCGCTGGCCGCCGCGATCACCGCTCCTGCGCCGGCCACGGTTCCGTTGAGCGCCGCCACCACCGGGCGGCGACACTGGCGGATGGAGAGGATGAGATCGCCCGTGAGCCGGGTGAAGTCGAGCAATCCGGCGGCATCCCTGGTGAACAGCGCGCCGATGATGTCCTCGACATCTCCGCCGGTGCAGAAGGCTCGCCCGGTGCCGGTGATGATGATGGCGCGAATGCCGGGCTCAGCGTCGAGTGCGCGGAAGGTGTCCCTGAGCTCGGTGTAGACCTCGAAGGTGAGTGCATTGAGTCGCTCGGGCCGGTTGAGCGTGATCGTGGCGACGGCGGTCGCCGGGTCGACGGTGTAGAGAAATGACCTGGGATGCAGGGGCGTCACAGATTTCCCTTGTGCTGCCCGCCATCGACCGAGAGATTGGCCCCAAGCACCGCGGTTGCTTCGATCTCCACCACCGCCTGCGGATCCACCAGCGACGTCACCTCCACCAGCGCCATCGCCGGGTAGTGTGTCCCCATCCGGCGTCGGTACACTTCGCCCAGGGACTTGAGGCTCGCGCGGTACTGGGCCATGTCGGTGACATAGATGGTGAATCGCCCGATGTCACCCGGCTCGCCGCCGGCATGGCGGAGGACGGCGAGCAGGTTGTCCAACGCCCGATCGAACTGAGAGACGAAGTCGGTGGCCGGCACTCGCCCCGAGCTGTCCCGCGCGGTCTGGCCCGCGATGAAGAGCATCCTTCCCCCCGCGTGCGCCAGCATCCCGTTGTTCCAGCCGCGGGGCGCACCGAGCTCCTCGGGGTTGATGATCGCGAAGCGGCCGGCCATCTGATCTCTCCCGTCCAGGACCACGATCTCTCCGTTGGGAGCATGGGGAACCGCAGTGGCGGCGAGCGAGACCACCGCCGCCGCCACCTCTTCGGGCGCGATCAAGCGGACCTGACCCTCGGAGTCGAGGGCGGCCGCCAGCGCTTCCTCGCGGGTGCGGCCGGTCTTGGCCATGATCCTGGCCACGGTCTCGGATGTCATCTCGGTATCGACGAAGCCGGGGCAGACGGCGTTCACCGTCACCCCGCTGCCGGCAACCTCGGCGGCCGCCGACCGGGTGAGACCCAGCAGCGCGTGCTTGGCAGCGGCGTAGGCCGCGAGATACTTCCCCCCGCGGAGACCCGCCGTCGACGACACGTTGATCACTCGGCCCTGCTGCCGCTCGAGCATCCCCGGGAGAAACGCCCGGGTGCATAGGAAGGCCCCGGTGGCGTTGATGGCCAGGAGCCGATTCCAATCCTCGAGCGAGGTCCGGACCACAGGCATCGACCCGGCGGCGCCCGCGTTGTTGACCAGAACCGCCACCGGTCCCAGCTCGGACGCCGCGCGGGAGAGGGCCTCCACGCTGGCTTCGCTGGTCACGTCACAGACCACCGCCCTCGCCCGGCGGCCCATGGCCACCAGCGCGGCGGCCTGGCGCTCGATCTGCTCGCCCGTGCGGGCGGCGACGACCACATCGAGACCGGCGTCCGACAGCGCGCGGGCGGTGGCCGCTCCGATCCCGCGGCCGCCGCCGGTCACCACAGCCACTCCACGGCTCAGGGAGCTCATCTCGTCTGCTCGGCCCTGGCGGTGAGCTCGGCTTGCACCGCTTCGTCGAGAATCTGACCGAGCACCTCGATCGTGGCCCGGCCCTCCTCGGCGCTCGCCTGGGCCGGAAAGCCGAAGTACGCCTGGGCGCCGCCCGCCTCCTCGAAGCTCCGCTTGCCATCGCGGATGGCACGGGACAGGGAGACGGGGTTCGCCGGCAGCGAGGCCATCAGTGCCCCGCGGACCAGCTCCGGCCGTTCGGCCAGCACGACCGACGTCTCGAACTGCCCTGCGTGGCACGCGCCGCTGCGGAATTCGTCCCCCAGCCGGAGGGCCCACGGCTTGGCCGCGAGGTTGGGACATGCTACCGCGAGCTCGAGATCGCGTCGGATCAGGGCGGCGGCGGCATCGAGCGAGCCGAGGTGTTCCGGATCGAGATGCGCGTTGGCGATGGCCAGCACTCCGAACTCATGCCGTACCAGGCACGCGGCGATGTCCCGCACCGTCGCCGTGACCGTCTCCGGGCGAAGCGAGAGCGTCCCCGCAAAGTTCTGCGCAAATGCCGCGGCGGTGTAGGTCAGCGGCGGGAGAACGACCACCCGGAGTCCCCGCGCGCTCAGCCGGGCGGCACCGGCGCGCGCCATCGCCTGGGCGATGATCACGTCCGTCTCGAGCGGCAGGTGCGGACCGTGCGCCTCGATGGCGCCCACCGGCAGAATGGCGGCGGACCCCGGGCCCGCGGCCTCGCGTGCGTCTTCCCAGGTCATTCCGGCGAGCGGCTGCAAATATCGCCGAGTTCTTTCTCGATGTTCGGACGGTTCGACTGCCGGAGGTATTACATAGGGGCCCTGCCTCGCATTCTGAAGATCGGCGCACCCGTTGTGATGGTCAACCCGGACCTCGATTCCCGCTCATCCAGTGCAGCGCGCCGGGCTTACCCATGGCGGCTTCTATGCGCATTTTGATTCGCGGGACGACCTGATGGCGGAGGCCCCCGACGCTTTCTCGACCGGGTCCCGCCCGACGGGTCCCAGCCCGGCCTCTCGCGGCTCGCTCCTCGGACGTCAATGGTGAGGCCGGTGGCCGCCTCGCAAGGTGTACGTGCTATGACGACCGACGATCCCGCCCGTCTCAACATCGCCGACTTCTTCCTCGATGCCCGGGTACGCGAGGGCCGGGGCGACCGGACCGCGCTGGTGACCGATGCCGGACGGTGGACCTATCGTGAGGTCCAGGCGTTGGCCAACCGCTATGCCAACCTGCTGAACTCGGCGGGAGTGGCGCCGGAACAGCGGGTGATCATCGCCCTGCCCGATGGGCCCGACTACGTGGGGGCGCTGTTCGGCATCCTCAAGATCGGCGCCGTGGTCGTCATGGTGAACCCGGAGCTCAAGCCCGAGGCCATCGAGTATTTCTTCGAGTACAGCCGCGCCGCAGTGGCGCTGGTGGGCGCGGTGCACGCGGACGCGTTTGGCGCCGCGGGCCGCCACGCTGCCCATGCACCCGCGCTGCTGGTCGTGGGCGGCAGCGACTGGAGATCGCGGCTCGACGCGGCACCGGCGACCCTGAGGAACTACCCCACCCACCCGGATGATGCAGCCATCTGGCTCTTCTCCGGCGGCACCACCGGTCGGCCCAAGGCAGCGGTGCAGCCGCATCGCTCGTTCGTCAACACGGCACAGTGCTACGCCCGGCAGGTCCTCAGGTATACCGAGGATGATGTGACGCTCTCGGTGCCCAAGCTCTACTTCGGCTACGCTACCGGCTCCAATCTCCTGTTTCCCTTCGCGGCCGGCGCCGCCAGCGTGCTGTTCGACGAGCGTTGCACCGCGGACGCGATCTTCAGCCGGATTGCCCGAAACCGGCCCACCATCCTGATCACCGTGCCCACCATGGTGAACCAGATGGTGAGTCATCCCGAGGCCGGCCGTCAGGACCTCTCCTCCCTGCGCCTGGCCACCTCGGCCGGAGAGGGCTTGCCCGAGGAGTTACACGCCCGCTGGGACGAGCGGTTCGGGGTTCCCCTGCTCGATGGCCTGGGTACCGCCGAGATGTGGCACATCTTCCTGTCCAATCGCCTGGGCCGGGTGCGCCGTGGCACGCTGGGCGAGGCGGTGCCTGGGTTCGAGATCAAGGTGGCGGACGAGGAGGGCCGGGAAGTACCCGACGGGACCATCGGGCACCTCTGGGTGCGGGGCGGCTCGCGGGCGCTGGGATACTGGCAGCAGCTGGAGAAGAGCCAGGCCTGCTTCCGAGGGGATTGGGTGGTGACCGGAGACCTGGTCCGGCGCGACGCCGACGGCTACTACACCTATGGTGGCCGAGCCGACGAGCTGCTCAAGGTATCGGGCAAATGGCTGTCGGCCACCGAGGTGGAGGGCTGTCTGCTGCAGCATCCCGCGGTGTCGCAGGCGGCGGTCGTGGGCGTGGCCGATGCCAATGGGTTGATGAAGCCGCACGCGTACGTCGTTCCGCGCGAGTCCTTCGCTGGCGCTCAGGAGCAGGGCCTAGTGGAAGAGCTTAAGGCATTCGTGCGCGACCGCCTGGAGCCGTACAAATGTCCGCGCGAGGTGATCTTCCTGGCTTCACTCCCGATGACGCACCTCGGGAAGGTGGATCGGGGCAAGCTCAGGGCGCCGCCGAGTGGGTGAGATCGACTACCGGGTCGACCGCGGCGTCGCGGTCATTACCTTCGCCAACCCACCCGTCAACGGCCTGTCGCACGCGGTTCGTGCCGGCATCTCAGCGGCGCTGGAGCGTGCCCGCACCGACCCGTCCGTCCGGGCCGTCGTCCTCACCGGGGCCGGTGGTCTCTTCTCCGGTGGCGCCGACATCCGCGAGTTCGGCACGCCGGCGAGCACGGCGGATCCCACCCTGCGCCGGCTCGTCGAGCTGGTGGAAACGAGTGCCAAGCCGGTGGTCGCCGCGATTGCCGGAACCTGCCTCGGCGGCGGCCTCGAGCTGGCGATGGCCGCGCACTATCGCGTCGCGCGTGCGGACGCAAAGCTCGGCTTGCCGGAGGTAAAGCTTGGGCTTCTGCCGGGGGCGGGTGGCACCCAGCGCCTGCCGCGGCTGGTGGGTGTCGCTAGGGCGATCGAAATGATCGTGAGTGGCGAGGCGGTGCCGGCCACCGCGGTCGCACACACCGCCCTGCTCGATCAGGTGACCGACGGCGATCCGCTCACTCAAGCAGTGGACCTCGCGGCCTCCACCGCCGTCGCGACTGGGCCTCCTCCCAGAGTTCGCGATATCCCGCTCGACGAACCGAACCTCGCGACGCTGTGCCAGGCCGCGCGGGCCACGCTCGAGACGGCGCGGCCCCTGCTGCCGGCGCCGGTCCGCGCGGTGGACGCGATCGCGGCGGCGGGCGGACCGTTCGATGAAGGCCTGGCCACCGAGCGGCAGACCTTTCTCGAGCTCATGGAGTCGCCGGAGTCGAAGGGGCTCAGGCACGCGTTCTTTGCGGAGCGCGCGGCAGGCAAGGTGGACGGCATCACGCCATCGACTGCCATCCGCCGGCTCGAGCGGGCCGCGGTGATCGGCGCAGGCACCATGGGCGCCGGGATTGCCGTCGCGCTGCTCGACGCCGGCATTCCGCTCTGGCTCGTCGAGACCGATCAAGCGGCGCTGGACCGCGGGCTAGCGCGGATCGCGGGGATCTACGACGCGCAGGTTCGAAAGGGCAAGCTCGCCGAGCCCGAGCGCGAGCGCCGCCTGGCCCTGCTCCGGCCGACGCTTTCCTATGAAGCCATCGGCCAGGCCGACCTGGTAATCGAAGCGGTGTTTGAATCGCTCGAGGTCAAGCGCCAGGTCTTCCTTGCGCTCGACCGGGTGATGCAGCCGGGCGCCATCCTCGCGACCAACACCTCGACACTCGATGTCGACGCCATCGCGGACTTCACCCGCCGGCCCGCCGACGTGCTGGGCCTCCACTTCATCAGTCCGGCGAACGTGATGCGGCTGCTGGAGATCGTGCGCGGACGCACCACATCGCCCGAGGTGCTCGCGACGGCGCTCACCCTCGCCAAGACACTCCGAAAGGTGGGGGTGGTCTCTGGAGTCTGCGACGGATTCATCGGCAACCGGATGCTGGACGGCTATATCAGGCAGGTCTGGTACCTGCTCGAGGAAGGTGCCACGCCGCAGCAGATCGACCGGGCCATGGAGACCTTCGGGTTCGCCATGGGCCCGCTTCGGGTCGGCGATCCGGGGGGCCACGATGTCAGCCCCCCCGCGCCATCGGTCGTCGTGGAGGAGCTCATCAGCTCGCACCGGGCGGAGATCGGGATCTCTCCCCGCCGGATCGACGACAGCGAGATCGTCGATCGCCTGGTCTATGCCCTGGTGAACGAAGGCGCGAGGATCCTCGAGGAAGGGATCGCGGCCCGGGCGAGTGACATCGACGTGGTGTATCTCACCGGCTACGGTTTTCCGCGGTCACGCGGTGGCCCGATGTTCCATGCCGATAACGTGGGGTTGGATCGGGTCTTACGGAGGGTACGTGAGTTCGGGAGTAATTCGCACGGCGATCCCGGCTTCTGGACGCCGGCACCGCTGCTGGTGCGCCTGGCGGCGTCGGCGGGGACGTTCAGCGGAGGGTCATAGTCCACCTCCTAACATCGAAGCATCCCTAGGCCCCCCCCCCCCTTGACATTGTATGTTATAACATGTAATATCAGCCTATGGTCAGTCGCCTGCTCGCCGAGATCAAACAGACCAAGCCGTTCGCCCGGCCGGGGGAGGAGGCACTGGTGAGCATCCTGCGCACCGCCGCCGTGGTAGAGCACGAGATCAACGATGTGCTCAAGCCGTTCGACCTCACCAGCACCCAGTACAACGTGCTCCGGATCCTTCGCGGCGCCGGATCGACCGGTCTCTGCGGCCGCGAGGTCGGTGAGCGGCTGATCACCCAGGTGCCCGACGTCCCACGGCTGCTGGACCGGATGACCGACGCCGGCCTGATTGCCCGCGAGCGCGATCCCGCCGACCGGCGGCACGTCACCGCGCGCATCACGCCGAAGGGACTGCGCCTGCTGGACGACGCGGAGCCGGCCCTCAGTGCCATTGAGCGGAGGCGAATGGGTTCCCTCCGCCCGGACGATATCCAGGCGCTGCTTCGCCATCTGGAGGCCGTGCGGTCGGGAACCTAATGGTGTTTTGTTGGTACAATGGGTGTTATAACACATACTAGGGAGGATCCAATGTTCACCACTACCTCGACGGTCCCGCTGGACGTGGCAACGGTAAGCGGGGGTCTGCTGATCGCCCGGCTGGTGCTGGGGCTCGCCATGGCGGCACACGGTACTCAGAAGCTCTTCGGCTGGTTTGGCGGCTACGGTCTTGCGGGAACCGGCGGCTACTTCGAGGGCCTGGGATTCCGGCCGGGCCGGCTCTTCGCGGCCGCGGCGGCCCTCGGCGAGATCACCGGCGGCCTGCTGGTGACGCTGGGCCTGTTCGGCCCGATCGGCCCGGCCCTGATGATCTCGACGATGCTGGTGGCGATCGCCACCGTCCACTGGAGTAACGGCTTCTTTGCGAGCGGAAACGGCGTCGAGCTGCCGTTCCTCTATGCCGCGGGCGCACTGGCGCTGGCCTTTACCGGCTTTGGCGGCTTCTCGCTCGACGCGCTCGCAGGGTTGGCGGGACTCTACTCGCCGGGGTTCGTGACGCTCGCGGTGATCGCGGGGGTGCTGGGCGGACTCGGCACGCTCGCGCTGCGGCAGTCGGCGGGCAAGCCGGTCGAGGCTCACAGTTGAAGCATGTCCAGGTGGGCTACCCAGCCGCTGGCCGTTCGCGAATCGAACGTCGCGGCTGGGACACCCTGGAACAGTGTCAGTCTCTCGTCACCCGAGTGAGGCCGTTCCGCGCCTCGGTCACGTACGACTGCAGTTGGGGATCGGCCTGGCGCCAGACATCGATGACGAACTGGTATGAGTCTTTTGCTTTCTGACGCTCGCCTAGACCCTCGGCGATGCGGCCTCGCTCCAGCACACCGAACACCAGAAGCGCGTTCCCGCCACTCCAGACCCAGCGATCCAGCACCGCTCCTGCACGCCGGGCCTGGCCGAGCCGATTGAGCAATCTGGCCTCGGTCAGCTTCTCGTAATAGCAGTCGTTCTCCAAACACAGAGTGTCCGGGATGGCCTGAAAAAGGCCCAGGGCACGGACCGAATCAGCTCGAGCCAGGGCGAGATAGGCGGTCGCCGCAGCATGGAGGTATCGGCCTTGGAACTGACCGCGGACGGTTTTCTGTCTCGAAACCTCCTGCCTGGCGCGAGACGCGAAGCGCGCCAGGGACGCCGTGTCTCCTCGCGCCAGCCACCAGGGGAGACCACGCAGCTGCCGCGCGACGTTGAAGGGAGGCATTGGCCAGGGTGTTCGGGAGTCGAGCGCGTGCCCAAAGGTTGTGGCGGCCAGTGATTCCGGGATCACCCCCAGGAGGCTGAGACTGAGGAACGGATCCAGGAATTCGCTGAACGGTGAGGCGCTCGCGTCGAGGAGCAAACGACGGTCGGCCGCATACGCCTCCTGTAGGTGGCCTCGGTAGGCAAGCTCGAGCGCCAGGTACTGATCGTACATGAGTGTGTCCGACGTGGGATCGACACCACTGCCACTCCGCATGGTCAGCGCTCGGGCGAGTCGGATTTCGGTTTCGCCCGAGTCGGCCCACCAGCCGAGCTGGATGAGCCCGGCGCCGAAGAGCACCCGTGCAGACACGCTGTCGATCACCCGCGCAGCCTCCGGTGCGTGCGACCGCTTGGGATCGAGCATCAAGGCGGCGAGACGAATCGTACGCGCATTGACATCGGTTGGGTCGAGACGCAGGTAGGCGTCCGCATACCTCCGGGCCAGGTCGGGGCGGTTCAACCGAATCGCCAGGTGCACCGTGTGCTCGTACGCCGGTGCGAACCCCGGGTCGAGGGCGATTGCGTGGTCGAAGGCCTCAAGTGCTGGGCCGGGGACACCGCCCAGCGGAGGATGGTCGTGAAATCGTGCCTCACCGAGCTCGAGCCACAACTCGGGATCATCCGGGTAGCGTCGGACCGCTTCCTCCAAGCTGGAAAGCTGACGATAACTGAAGCGAACCAAAACGGCCGGGTCAGTCGCCTCCTTGATCGCAATGGCAAAGGAGTCGGCGGCGATCAGCACGCTATCACGGGGGGAAAGCTCGCGACCCAGCGCCACCGCCCGTCGCCTGTAATCCTCCCCGGGCCGGTACGCGTCGGCGGTCGCGGGGTCCCAGCTGAGTGCCAAATCCATACGGCGAAAGGCGATCGCGAACGTGCTGTCCTGGGCGATCGCTTGGTCGTAATAAACCAGGGCAGAGTCCCAGAGCCCACGCCGATAGAACTGCTCTCCATACAGGAAGGCCTTCAATGCGGGGAGCGATCTGGAGCCGATCGAGACCCTTCGCACCGCCCCGATCGGGCGATTCCGTCCCAGTACCTGGAGGATCCTGACGCCGAGTGAGTCGGCCAGGTCACCCATGACCGCCGTATCACCTCGGACCTCGAGATCGGCCACCGCACGCTGCCGGGCCACGTCCAGCACAGTCGCTCTGAGGCTGACGGTGTCCCTCGCCTTGCCTATACTCCCAAAGACCACCAGCCCGGCGCCAGTCAGCTGGCCGAAACTCGCGGCAGACACCCGATCGGCACGGCCGTGCCACCGCTTGATCCCGACCGTCTGCGGGACCGTGCGCAGTGGTCCGGCCCCATCGAGGTCCCGGGAGAGGATGTCCACCAACCCCTCATGCCAGATGTCCAGCGACGGGTCGAGCACGTCGAACGGGGCGATGGCCAGAAGATTGGGGTCGGTCCGCGAAGCCGGCAGAGTCCGCAGCAGCAGGACCCCGGCCGCGACCAAACCGGCCAGCCCGGCGGCCACGTGCCAACCGCGGAGCGCGACAAGCGAGCGGCGCGACGGTGCGGCGCCCGGATGGCTCGGCGGTTCGGCGAGCTCTCCCGCCGGCGCGAATCGGCCGGCAGGGATTACTTCGTTGCCAGCGACACCGTGGCCAGCCGTTCCGTGGCCAGCTGTTCCGTTGCCGGCTATCCCGTTGCCGGCTATCCCGTTGCCGGCCACATGGCGGTGCCGTTCGATCCACTCCGACAATTCCGGTGGCGGATCGGCGCCGAGTTCAGACCGCAACAGCCGGCCGTATGCCTCTCCCGAGCGCAGCGCCTCGGCCCGCTCCCCGGCACTCTCCAAGGCTTTCATCAAGCCGAGTGCCGCATGCGAGCTGAGCGGATCGAGCTCGAGGAGGCGTCGCCACCGGTCCGCCGCCACACGGTGCTCGCCGCGTTTGGTGGCGTCAGCCGACAACACCTCCAGCGCCGCCCGGCATCGGCTCGCCAGCCGTGCCCGCTCGGTCTCCGCCCAGGTCTCGAACTCCCCGCCCCCATTCAGGTAGAAGCCGTCCAGAAATGGTGCGGTGTAGAACGAGACCGCCCGCGTTGGATCGTTCTCCTCCAGCGCGGAGGAGAACAACTCTACGTCACTCGAGATCACGAGGGGATTGAGCCGCAGCTGGATCGAGCCGAGGAAGAGCTCGGGCGCGTGCAGGTCACGGCGGAGCGCGTAGCAGGCCTGCTTGAGGAGTCCCCGCCCGCGCTCGGCGTCCGTCTCGGGCCACAGGGAGGCGATCAGCTTGTCACGGCTGAGGCCGCGGCTGCCGGAGGCGGCAAGCAGAGCGAGCAGCCCCAGCGTTTTCCGTTGCTGGGCCGCGCCAGTGCCAGGGATGCCGTCGAGGTCGACTGAGAGCCCGCCGAACGTCTTGAGGTGGAGCATTTTGCCCCGTCTGACCGGTCTTTGACCGGCCTCTCACCGAGTGCCTCTAACTTAGCCCCCGTTCCGCGAAG
>DATAOI010000086.1 GCA_036265815.1 Gemmatimonadales bacterium | reverse complement strand
AGCGGACGATGGGATTCGAACCCACGACCCTCAGCTTGGGAAGCTGATGCTCTACCAACTGAGCTACGTCCGCGTGCTCCCAATCCTAGCCGCCCCGGATCCTGGCGAACCCGAAACCCGGTGCAGGTTTTTCGCCACCCGCGAGTCTCCTTACAGAGAGCAAGCCGTCGATCCGGGGACGATCATGCGGCCTCGCCTACCGGGCCGGCGGTTTGCTCCATCGCTGTGACGGCGAGCCGGCCCCACCGGCAGGATGCGGCCACCCTCAGCGGGGCCGGCTCATCCTCCTAGCGTTCCCAGGTGTGGCCTGAGTGCAAACCCACGAACTAGGCGTCCGTGATGATCACCGGCGTGCCGATGTCGACGTGTTGGAACAGCCACTCGGCGTCGGGGATGTGCATGCGGATGCAGCCGTGCGAGGCGGAATAGCCGATGGAGGTGTCGTCAGGCGTCCCGTGAATGCCGACACCGGGGGCCGTGAGACCCATCCAGCGCGTGCCGAGCGGGTTTCCCGGTCCGGGCGGAATCGGTTGGAGCCCCTTCGCCCAGGGTGAGTCCGGCGGGCGCCACCAGGGATTGAGCTGCATGTCGACGATGCTGAACGTCCCGGTCGGCGTCGGATAGACGGCCTGTCCGGTGGCGACGCCGAAGCTTCGAACGAGGTTCGCACCCTGGTAGTAGCGCAGCTCGTTCGATCCGCGACGGATGACGATGATCGGCCCGAAGTTGGCGCGTGTCCGGACCGGCTGCACATTCTCGACGGCGACGCGCGTTCGCGCGAGGTTCGTCGATCGCAGGATGCGTCCGATCCGCTGGGCCGTCAGCTGACGCAAAACTCTGAGACCCGGCTTCTCCTCGGTGAGCTGCGGCTCGAGGCCGGCGAGGCCGACGAGCTCCGTGTCCGTCGCGGGATACGAGATGCGCTTGGCGAGCGACTTGACAAAACGCCGGACTGCCGTCGCGTCGATGTTCGGAGTGAGCTCGACGGCCGTGCCCGCAGGGGCACGGAATGCTCGGCTGACGCCGTCGGCGATCGCAACCTGTGCACCGAATCGCGCAGGGCGCAACCGCCAGCTCACGTCGCCATAGCTGATCCGCTTCGCGCGTGCGAACACCGGGCGAATGGCGGCTTGGGCCTGCTCGCCGGACATGCCTCCGACAGGGACGCCGGCGACCGTGACGCCTTGCGGAATCAACACGGGCGGCGCGGCATCGCCGCGCAGCGCCGGCGTGAGGGCGGCGATGACGAGCACGAACAACGCGAGACGGCGAATCACGTCACGGAATCGTACTTACGAGTGCGGCGGACACAAGGTCTAAAGACCCCTGCCGTGAGGGATACTTCCCGGGAAAGAGAGCGAGGAGGACGTAAAAATGGCTGCTCAGGAGCTACAGGAGACCGCGCGCGCCATCGTCGCCGAGGGAAAGGGAATCCTCGCCGCAGACGAGAGCGACAGCACGATCAAGAAGCGGTTCGACTCCATCGGCGTCGAGTCAACCGAGGAGAACCGACGCGCTTACCGGGACCTGCTCTTCACGACGGAGGGCGTCGAGGAGTACATCAGCGGTGTGATCCTGTTCGACGAGACGATTCGCCAGAAGTCCGCAGACGGGACACCGTTCCCGGAGCTGCTGGCGTCGAAGGGGATCATTCCCGGCATCAAGGTCGACAAGGGCGCGAAGCCACTCGCGCTCGCCGAGGGCGAGACGATCACGGAAGGGCTTGACGGGCTCCGCGAGCGCCTGGCCGAGTATCGCGAGCTCGGGGCTCGCTTCGCCAAGTGGCGCGCGGTGATCTCGATCGGCAAGAGCATCCCGAGTGAGTACTGCATCTGGACGAACGCGCATGCGCTCGCGCGCTACGCGGCTCTGTCGGAGGAGGCAGGGCTCGTGCCGATCGTGGAGCCCGAGGTCCTGATGGACGGCGACCACACGATCGAGCGGAGCTTCGAGGTCACATCAAGAACCCTCCACGCTGTCTTCACGGAGCTCCGCGATCAGCGTGTGCAGCCCGAAGGCTTGCTGCTCAAGCCGAACATGGTGCTGTCGGGGTATGACTCCCCGCAGCAGGCGTCCGACGAACAGGCGGCGCACGAAACGTTGCGCTGCTTCCGGCGGCACGTCCCTGCCGCCGTTCCGGGCATCGTGTTCCTCTCAGGCGGGCAGTCGGACGAGCAGGCGACGGCACGACTCAGTGCCATGAATGCCATCGGGCCCCATCCCTGGCAGCTCTCGTTCTCCTACGGCCGTGCGTTGCAGGCGCCGGCACTGAAGGCCTGGCGCGGCAATGCGGAGAACGTGGAGGCCGCTCAGCGGGCGTACTACCACCGC
>DATAOI010000085.1 GCA_036265815.1 Gemmatimonadales bacterium | reverse complement strand
CGTCGAGGTCGAGCCTCACCTCGCCCTCGGCTACCTGACTCTCGGATGGACCTACCTGCTGAAGGGGATGCCGGACGAGGGACTCGCGGCGATGCGGAAGGCGGTGTCGCTCTCGCCCGAGAACACCCTGTATCTCGCGCAGCTCGGGCAGGCCTACGCCCAGGTGGGCCGGACCGGGGAGGCTCGAGAAGTTCTCCGGCAGCTCGAGGAGTTGTCGCGCCGGCGGTACGTCTCGCCCTACCACATGGCGTACGTGCACACGGGTCTGGGGGAGCAGGAGCGGGCGCTGGACTGGCTGGAGCGGGCGTACGAGGAGCGGGCAGGCGGCATCTGGGGGGTCAAGGGGTCCTTCCTGTTCAGGAATCTCCGTGCACATCCGAGGTTTCAGGCGCTGCTCAGAAAGATGAACCTCGGGGACCGATGACGGCATCGTACGCCGTCTCAGGTGGTCCACTTTCACGGACATCACTCTGCTGGACGACCTGGCGGCGACGGTCGCGGAGTTCGAGGGCTCGATCACGGCCACCAACACCAGCCGGGAAGACCACGTGGCCGCGCGGGCGGAGCTGCAGGAGGTGAGCGAGGACGTGCTGCAGCTGGTCGGGATGATGGACGGCATCAACCGGTATCGGTTCCGGAACCAGCCCCGCATGCTGGTGGCATGGGAGACGGCGAAGCATGTGGTGACCGGGCCGCAGCCGAAGGCGGAGGCGCCGGTGAGTCCCACGCAGCCGGTGCAGCCCGGGACGACCGGGCAGGCGGGAGAGGTGAAGCCGGCGGCATAACGCGACGACGAAGGGCTACCACCTACCAACGAGTCACCCTGAGATGAGGACGTGTGCCCGACGCCCCTCCGCTGTACTCAGGGTGACTCTCCTCTATTACCCCAGCATCCGCCGCAGCCCCCTGGGCTCAGAACGGACAGTTCCCCGGCACGTCCTGATCGATCCTGAGCGTGGCCCCGGGCGGCGCGAAATACGTCACGAGATTCTCCGCGACCGCGCCGCTTTCGTTCCGCGCGATGTGGGGGTGCTCGCCCAGGTCGAGTATGCCCTCGCCGGCGTGCCGCACGATCGGGGTGCACTGGGGATCATCCCCCATGTAGAACGTCATCGTCCCTGAGATGACCTGGATGAACACCGGTCCCGGATGGGTGTGCCAGCCGCTCTGTCCGCCGGGCTGAAACACGATGTGCTGCACCGCCAGATCGAAGGCGGGCTTCGCGGTGAGGTCGAAGTGCCAGTCATTGCTGATGCGCTTGACGTTGAAGACGTGCCCGTCAGGATCGCCGAAGGTGGCACGTCCGAGCAGGGTGGATTCTCCCCCGCTGGATGCGGTGAGCTCCGGTTTGAGCGTGGTTGGTGCCGCCGGAGATCCGGCGTCGTCGCAGCCGGCGGCCAGCAAGACGGCGAGCAGTGCGTTTGCCAGTGACGCCATTCGAATGGTCATTTTGCTCTCTCAGTTGAAGACACTTGATCTCACCGCGACGATGGGCACCGCGGTCATCCGGGACATGCCACCGTGAACGCCAGGTCGAGCGTGTCGCCGGCCGCGAGCGCGAAGCCCATGGGGTTCGGAGCCGCGGGAGCACGCGCCGTGCAGCTCGCCGGGACGCCGTCCAGGTCGAACCAGTACCAGTAGAGCGCGCCCCCACCGAAGTCGCTTGCCGGCACCTGGATGAATCGGGTGCCGTCGGGTTCGATGGCAGAGAGCGGGATAGACGGGCCAAAGCCGTAATCCCAGTAGCCGGCGACGGAGAATCGGACGGCGTACTGCGTGGCAGGCGGAGTTGAGCCCGTGGTAGTCGCCGAGATCCGAAGCGTGGCGACGTCACCCTGCGGAACCAGGCACGCCACCGAGAAGGTGAGGTTCACCGTATCCGGCTTCGATCCGTCCGCGGCAATGGTCACGGATTGCGACCCGGATTGGTTCGAGCACAGTGACGAGCCCGCCAGCGACACGCGATGCTCACCGGGTGAAACGCCATTCAGGTAGTGCCGCTCCCCCGGCAGGATGCTGAGCGGCTCACCCGGAGCAAATGCCGTGTCGGGCGCCAGCGGGCTTCCATCCAGCAAGGGCCGGAAGCCCAGGTAGAAGAGCGGCCCCGACTCCTGGATGAGGATGCCGACCACACCCACCGCGGCGCAGGTGACCGCAAAGGCGACGGGTGTCACCTGGCTGCCCTCCACCGTCACCAGCCGCGACGCGGGATCCGCCGTGCAGGTCGCCGCGAGGTCGGTCAAGCCGATCGTATGCGCACCGGGCTCGAGCAAAATCAGCGACCGGTCGGAAGAGCGAAGGCGTGCCTGCTCCGCGCCGTCCACCAGCAAGCCATAGCCGTTGGTGTCGGGGTCCTGCCCCGTCGTCGAGACCGTGACCAGCACGCCGCTGGCCCAGCACTGGATGGCGAACGGCACGGGCATCGTGTCACGCGAGGCCACGTCCACCTGGACTACGGTGTCCGAGACCGCCCGGCACTGGGGGGCGACCCCGAGCAGGCGCACCGCGTGCCGGCCGGGGGCAAGTGCCAAGGCAAGGGTTCCGGTGGCTTGCACCGAGTCGCCTTGCGCGACGCCGTCCACCGACAGCCGATAGCCATCCGGGTCGGAGCTGTTGCCCGAGGTGGAGGTGGAAACCAGGATGAACCCATCCGGCGCGTCTCCACTGTCCGTGCCCAGGCCACTCCCCTCGGCACATCCCGCCAGCCCGATCGTGAGCATCGAGAGGACGACCGGGTGAGCCCGCATACGCGTCTCCCTTCGAAACGACCCTGTCGCGTGTTCGCGCCTCGGTAACCGGCAGGTATCTTAGGAAGCGGGTGTCGTGGTGGTGTCGCGTTCGCGTCGTGCCTCGTAACTCACGTGCCATGTTCATACTGAGGGTGCTGGGCGGCGCCTCACTCGAGGGTCCGGACGGACCGGTCGCCGGCCGGGCCGGCCTCCGGCACCGCCTTGCCCTGCTGGCCGTCCTGGCCGTCGAGCACCCCCGACCCGTGAGCCGCGACAAGCTGGTCGCCTATCTCTGGCCCGAGAGCGACACCGAGGACGGCCGCCACCAGCTCCGCGACACCCTCTACATCCTCCGATCCGCCCTCGGCGACGATGCCGTGCTCAGCTCGGGCGACGATCTCCGGCTCAACACCGACCGCCTGACCTGCGATCTGTGGGAGTTCGACGCCGCCCTCGAGCGCGACGACCCCGCGGCCGCGGTCGGGGTCTACCGCGGTCCACTGCTCGCCGGGTTCCATCTTCCCGACGCCGACGAGTTCGAGCCGTGGGCCGACGGGAAGCGGGCGCTCCTCGCGCGCCGATACGTGCAGGCGCTCGAGCAGCTGGCGGAGCGGGAGATGCGGGGCGGCGATCCGGTGCGGG
The DNA here is from genome assembly GCA_036265815.1 of Gemmatimonadales bacterium. Lineage (NCBI taxonomy): Bacteria > Pseudomonadati > Gemmatimonadota > Gemmatimonadia > Gemmatimonadales > Gemmatimonadales bacterium. The sequence goes on along the minus strand of DATAOI010000085.1, from coordinate 1,037 downwards.
CGGTGGACTGGTGGGCGCGTCTGTCCCGGGAGGATCCGTACAACTCCCGGATCGCCCTGCGCTACATGCAGGCGCTCGAGGCCGCGGGCGACCGGGGAGGCGCGCTTCGGCATGCCGACGCGCATTCCGACCTGCTCCGCCTCGAGCTGAACGCGGTGCCCGAGGGCGAGGTGGTCGCCCTGGCGGAGCGGCTCAGGCTCGAGTCTCGCGCCCCCGCCCGGCCATCGCCGCTCCCGGCACTGGTCGGCTCTCCGTCATCGCCTGCTGAAGGAGAGGCCGTTGCCGGCGGGCAGAGCCTGGCCGATGCGCCGCCAGCCCGGCCTTCGCGCCGCCCCTGGGTCTTCGCCGCGATCCTGGTGCTCGGCACGATCAGCGCGCTCGCGGCCGTGCGCACCGTGCGGTCGCACGAGCGGCACCGGGAGCTCAATCCGCGGCGCGTGGCCGTCGGGGTATTCCAGAACCACACCGGCCGACCCGACCTCGACGACCTCGGCAGCATGACCGCCGACTGGATCATCCGCGGACTCATGGAGACACCGCTCATCAACGTCACCGACCTGGAGGCGGTCTACGCGAGTCCGCAGGATCGCTCGGGCCAGGGCGCCGATCCCCGGACGCTGGCGCGACGGGACGGCGCTGGCCTGGTCGTGTCGGGCAGCTACTATCGCTCGGGCGACAGCGTGCTGTTCGAGGCGGGGATCGTGGACGTGCCGACCGGGCGGGTGCTGCGATCGTTCGCGCCGGTGGGTGCGCCGGCAGTCGCGCCGGCCGGCGCGCTGCAGCGGCTCCGAGAAACCATCGCGGCCAGTCTGGGCGCCATGCTCGATCCCGCGACCGACGTGTCGCCGGTCGATCCCGACCTGGTGCCCCCTCCCAACTACACCGCGTACCGCGAGTTCATTGCCGGCCTCAAGAGCCGAACGCTGGACGATTGGGACGCGGAGACGCGACACTACCGCCGCTCGGCGGAGCTGGATTCCGGCTTCGTCGCGCCCCGGATCCAGCTCGCCTACCGGGCGATGCAGACCGACCGGTGT
>DATAOI010000084.1 GCA_036265815.1 Gemmatimonadales bacterium | reverse complement strand
GCGGAGCGGCTCACCGAGACGGGGCTCGCGCTCGGCACGCCGGCCTACATAAGCCCCCGAGCAGTCGACGGGACAGCGGGACGTGGACGGGCGAAGTGACATGTACAGCCTGGCCTGCGTGCTCTACGAGATGCTGGCTGGTGAGCCGCCGTTCACCGGTCCGACGGCGCAGGTGATCCTGGCCCGGCACTCACTCGACCCGGTGCCGAGTCTCCGGACTGCAAGGCGCACCGTCCCGCTGGGGATGGAGCAGGCGATCGTGAGGGCCCTGGCCAAGGTGCCCGCGCGGGTCGGATGGGAGACAATCAGGAGGTCGGCCAGGTCCTGGAGTTCCCCGCCGGCGCAGACAGCGGGAAGGTCTTCAAAGCTTATCCCGAAGAGGGCGGTGAGCCCCTGCTCGGTATCGATAACAATTTGTGGAGAAGGTGCTTCCAATCTCGTGACAGTCGCCTCAGATGAAGGCGGAGCGCTGGTGGCCGGGTCGGTGACACCTGCGTTGTCGCCGCAGGCAAGCGCGAGAGTGCCCGCGAGTACGCCCACCGGAATGAGTAGGACCCGATGCATGCTAGACCTCCAGACTAAAGGACATGACGGAGAGCTCTACTAGTTGCGACCCGGAGGTTCCAGGGTCCTTCGTGGCGTCGGAGTGGAGGCGTCGCGGAGAGTGGCGATGACCCGTGGCATTGCGTTGCCAACTTTCCCCGGGTGTTCTTATGCCAAATCGGTGCGAGGACCTGAGATACCGCGTGGTACAGAGGCCGTCAAGATCTAGAGTGCGACGGAGCGTAGGCCACGAGAGTCTATTATTGTCAACCCGGACACTACCCGCCGCTGGCGGACGCGTGCGCAGGACACTAATCTAGGAGTCCCTGAAAGGGACCTCGGGCAGTGGCCGACTCTCTCCCTCTTCTGACGATCGCCCTCGCCGACCGCTACGCCATCGAGCGCGAGCTCGGTCGTGGCGGTATGGCCACCGTCTACCTCGCCCGCGATCTCAAGCATCATCGCGCCGTTGCCGTGAAGGTCCTCCGGCCGGAGTTGGCGGGCGCCATCGGCCCCGAGCGCTTCCTCCGCGAGATCGAGATTGCCGCCGGCCTGAGCCACCCCCACATCCTTCCGCTCTTCGACTCCGGAAGTTCCGGCGGCCAGCTCTACTACGTCATGCCCTTTATCGAAGGCGAGTCTCTGCGCCAGCGGCTCGACCGGGACCGGCAGCTTCCCATCGAGGATGCCCTGCGGATCACCCGCGAGGTCGGCGACGCGTTGGGATACGCGCATAGTGTCGGCTTCGTGCATCGCGACATCAAGCCGGAGAACATTCTGCTCTCGCACAACCACGCGATCGTCGCCGACTTCGGCATCGCCCGCGCGATTTCTGCAGCAGGTGGCGAGAAGCTGACGGGGACCGGGCTGAGCCTCGGCACACCGTCCTATATGAGTCCCGAGCAGGCGGCCGGTGACAGTGAGTTGGACGGCCGGAGCGACCTGTACAGCCTGGGGTGCGTGCTGTACGAAATGCTGGTGGGTGATCCGCCCTTCCTGGGCCACAGCCCGCAGCAGATCCTGGCTCGCCACGTGCTGGATCCGGTGCCGCCTCCGCGGACGGTACGGCCTGCGATCCCTGCCGCACTGGAGCGAACCCTGCTGCAGGCTCTCGCCAAGGACCCGGTGGACCGCTTCGCAACGGCGCACCAGCTCGACGATGCGCTGCGTCTTTCGCCGAGCGGCCCGCAGGTGACGGTGACATCGTTGCCCGCGCCACCCGCGCAATCGATCGCCGTTCTCCCGTTCCTCAATATGAGCGGAGACACCGACAACGAGTACTTTGGTGATGGCCTTGCCGAGGAGCTGATCAACCTTCTCACCGGCGTGAAGGGACTGCGTGTCCCCTCCCGAACCTCGGCCTTCGCTTTCAAGGGGACGAAAGCGGACGCGCGCACCATCGGGCAGACGCTCAACGTGGGCACCGTCCTGGAAGGGAGCGTGCGGAAGGCAGGCAACCGGCTTCGGGTCACGGCCCAGCTGATCAACACGGCCGACGGCTACCACCTCTGGTCGGAGCGGTATGATCGGGAGATGGCGGACGTCTTCACGATCCAGGACGAGATCTCCCAAACGATCGTCAAGGCGCTCCGGATTCAGCTCACTCCCGAGCGACAGGAGGCGTTGGTGAAACGCCCTACCGACAAACCTGAGGCGTACAACGCCTACCTCAAGGGGCGCTATCACTGGAACAACCGGCCCCTCGGGACGCCAAAGGCGATTGAGTACTTCGAGCAGGCCATCTCGATCGACCCGAACTACGCGATGGCCTACAGCGGCCTGGCCGATTGCTACAGCAGTTTTGGGAGCTGGGAACACGGCGGCATGCCGCCACGCGAGGCCTCGTCCAAGGCGACAATGGCTGCCAGGCGGGCGCTGGAGCTAGATGACACCTTGGGGGAAGCCCACAGCTCGATGGCCTTCGTGAACCTTCATTTCGCCTGGGACTGGCCCTCCGCCGAGCGGGGATTGCATCGCGCGATCGAGCTCAGCCCATCGTATCCTACGGCCCACCACTGGCGATCTCACCTGGCTGCGGCGATGGGTCGCTTCGACGAATCCTTGGCGGAAAGCCGGCGCTACCTCGAGCTGGAACCGACGGACGTGTTGGCGAACTTTCACCTAATCTGGCACTACTGGCTGGCGCGGCAGCCTGAACCGGCGATTGATCAGGGGTGGAAGACGGTGGAGTTGCATCCGACCGCATTCTGGCCAGAGTTCTTCATGGGGCTAGCGTGGGAGTACCAGGAGCAGATGAATGAAGCCATTGCCCGCTTTCAGAAAGCCCTCACCATGTCCGGCGGCAAGAGCTTCGTCCGCGCGGCGCTGGGGCACGCCTACGCTGTAGCCGGTGCGCGGGATCTGGCGGCAGAGGTCCTCGAGGAGCTGGAAGCTCAGAGCCTTCGGCAGTACGCACCCGCCTACGACCGTGCGGTCATCTACGCCGGCCTCGACGATCACGACCGCGCCTTCGACTGGCTGGAGCGTGCCTATGACGAGCGCTCGAGCTGGATGAGCTACCTCAAGGTCGAGCCCCGGCTCGACGTGCTGCGCTCGGATGCTCGGTTTGGGACACTTCTTAGGAAGGTGGGATTGGAATGAGGGGTCCCGTCGGCCGGCATCTGTCGAGCCGTGAGACCATAGCATGGTTCTCGCCAGGGGTTATTCCTGGTACAGGTCCCCAGCCAAATATTTGAGTCCGCTGTCGCACGCGACCGTGACCACGCGATTTCCCGGTCCAAGCTCACGGGCAAGCTCGAGTGCTCCCACCACGTTTATGCCGGTTGACGTCCCCGCGAAGATGCCCTCTTCCGCCGCCAGCCGCCTGACCATCGCGCGTGCCTGGGCCTCATCGATTCCGCGTGCTTCGTCGTAGTACGCAGGGTCGAGCAGCGGAGGTAGGAACCCGATGCCGATGCCCTCCACATGGTGCGAGCCGGCTCGCCCAGCCGACAGGATCGGGGAACTGGCAGGCTCTAGCGCTACCACTCGCACTCGATCGGGCAGACGCCGGAGCACTCCGGCGACTCCCATGAGCAAGCCGCCCGTGCCGACCCCTGCGCAAAACGCCGTGAGGGAGCCCTCGAGCTGCTCCACCAACTCTGCACCGATCGACTCGTAACCCTTCAGCGAATCGCGATTGAAGACCTGGTTGGTGAGATACGCTTCCCGTTCCTGGCCGAGAGCTCGGGCACGATCGATCATCCTCGGAATCAAGTCGGGCGTGATGACCCCACCATTGCTCGGAACGATGATCACCTCGGCCCCAAAAGCACGCATGGTTCGCAGCTTTTCGGGTGCGAAGGCATCCGAAGACACGGCGAGGAACCGATAGCCCTTCGCCGCGCAGACGAAAGCGAGCGACGAACCGGTGCTGCCGCCGGTATACTCCACGACCGTCATCCCCGGACGCAACTCGCCTCTGGCCTCGGCTGCCTCGATCAGAGCCCGGGCCATGCGGTCCTTGTAGGACCCCGTTGGATTGGAGCCCTCCAGTTTGACCCACACCTCTGCGGCCGAGGGAGGCGCCACCTTGTGCAGCCGGACGATCGGGGTGTTTCCGATGGCATCCAGCACTGTGGCTCCCGGCGGCGATAAATGAGCCATTGGACTCCTGGTTCAAGGTGGGCTGCCGGAGGGCGCCGTCGAATTCCTCCCCCAGTACGTTAGGGAGTGTACCTCGGGCGGCAAGAGAGCGGATCCGCCCGGCTGTCGAATCCGGCCTCCCCCGGACGACTACTTGGCATCCACAGCCGTCCCACCCCGATCCGGAGGAACCCATGAAGTACCTGTGCCTGATCTACGACGAGGAAAAGAAGATTGGCGCCATGTCTCAGAGCGAGTCGGCCGCGTTCATGGGGGAGTATTTCGCCTTCACCGATGGGGTCCGGAAGAGCGGGCACTACGTGGCCGGGGAGGCGCTGCAGCCGGTGCAGACGGCCACCACGGTCCGGGTCCGGAACGGGAAGGCCTCCGCCACCGACGGCCCGTTCGCCGAGACCAAGGAGCAGCTGGGTGGCTTCTACCTGATCGAGGCGCGGGACCTCAACGACGCCATCCAGGTGGCCTCGAAGATCCCGTCGGCCCGGACCGGCAGCATCGAGGTGCGGCCGATCATGCAGTTCGACAAGCGGTAGTCGGAACGGCACGGTGAGCGAGGACTCGGCTGGCCCGGCGCGCGAGACGGTGGATGCCGTCTACCGGGCCGATTCGCGCCGGGTGCTCGCCACCCTGATCCGCCTGCTCGGCGACTTCGACTTGGCCGAGGAGGCGCTGCACGATGCCTTCACGGCGGCGGTCGAGCGCTGGCCGCGGGACGGGGTGCCTACCAATCCGCGGGCCTGGCTGGTCTCCACCGGCCGCTTCAAGGCGATCGACAGCCTGCGCCGGCGGGCCCGCTTCGACGCGTCGCTGGCCACGGTCGCCGAACAGCTCGACGCCGATGCCAGCGCTCCCGGGGACGAAACGGTCGAGGATGACCAGCTGCGGCTGATCTTCACCTGCTGCCACCCGGCCCTGCCGCCGGACGGACAGATCGCCCTCACGCTACGGGAGGTCTGCGGGCTTACGACCGAGGAGATCGCCCACGCCTTCCTGACGACCCCGCCCACGGTGGCCCAGCGGATCGTGCGGGCCAAAAACAAGATCCGCGATGCCGGCATTCCCTATCAGCTCCCCTCCCGGGCCGACCTGCCAGACCGGCTCGACAGTGTGCTCCAGGTGGTCTACCTGGTGTTCAATGAGGGGTACTCCGCATCCTCGGGCGAGGCGCTCACCCGGCACGATCTCTCGGGCGAGGCGATCCGCCTCGGCCGGCTGCTGGTCGACCTCCTGCCTGACCCCGAGGCGGTGGGACTCCTGGCGCTGATGCTGCTGCAGGAATCCCGGCGCGCCGCGCGGACCTCGCCGGCCGGCGAGCTGGTCCTGCTGGACGATCAGGACCGCTCCCGCTGGAACCGGGAGCAGATCGCCGAGGGAGCGGCGCTGGTGGAGCGGGCGCTGGCGTCCCGCCGGTTCGGCCCATACACGCTGCAGGCGGCCGTCGCGGCGGTGCACGCCGAAGCGCCCTCGGCCGCGGCCACTGATTGGCCGCAGATCGTCGGATTGTATGACGTGCTGGCGCGGATCGATCCGTCGCCCGTGGTGGAGCTCAACCGCGCCGCCGCAGTGTCGATGCGGGATGGCCCGGCGGCTGGGCTGGCGCTCATCGACGCCATCCTGACTCGCGGGGATTTGGCAGGGTACCATCTAGCCCACTCGGCGCGCGCCGAGCTCTGCCGGCGGCTGGGACGCACGGCGGAGGCCCGGGCATCGTATGAGACCGCCCTCGCGCTGACCCGGCAGGGGCCGGAGCGGCGGTTCCTGGAGCGGCGGCTGGGGGAGGTGGGGGAAGGTGGGGCAAGGTGAGGTAGGGTGAGGCAAGGTGGGGCAGGGTCGCTGCTAGGGATAGTATTGACGGCGATGACCCTAGCTGCAAGCTTGGCCTAGTGGTAGTTCGTCCCGCCTTGCGGTCTCACGGTTCAATCTTGGTGCCGGTCCAGGTACTCCAGCCACGGAGGGCTGTCATGCGCCCCGTCTTCGCTTCCCTCGTTCTCGCCGCCGCCGGCATAGGCCTGGTGCCGAACCAGCTCCTGCCACAGGCGGTCCCGGCATCCGCGAGCCTCTCACCCAGTCTCGAGCAGGTTCGCGCGGCGCTCGACAAGTACCAGGATCCGATCCTCGCGGTCCACGATGGCTATTTCTCGACTCTGGCCTGCATCCAGTTCCCCTCGGCGGGCGGGGCCGGCCAGGTGGCATATCCGGCTGGGGGAATGGGCGTCCATTTCCTCAACGTCGGACTCATCGGAGCTCCGCTGGATCCGCTGCATCCGCAGGTTCTGCTCTATGAGCAGCACGGGGACAAGCTGCGCCTGGCGGCCGCGGAGTGGTTCGTTCCGCTGCCGACCGGTGCGAAGGGGCCCCCGCGACTCTTCGACCGGACCTTCGACGGGCCGATGGAGGGGCACCACCCGATCATGCCGGCCATGATGCACCACTACGATCTGCACGTGTGGCTCTGGAAGGCGAACCCGGCGGGGATGTTCAGTCCGACCAATCCCGCCATCAAGTGCAGCCAGCCGGGATATTCTCTCTCGGAAAAGGCGCCCCGGCTGGTGCCGGCTCAGTAGCGATCCGGGACTCAGGGTGACTCGAGAGTCAGGCTGACCTGCTGGTCCGCGGCCGCGGTGCTGGGACCGATGCATCGCGCACGGCCTGCCCGCTTGGCGATCAGCAACCGACTGTCCGCCCCAGTCAGCAGCGCCTTCGGCGTGGCCGCGTCCACGTCGTCGAGCGTGCCCGCCACCCCGGCGCTGAAGTTGAGCCGGAGCACCTCGCCACCGCCCAGCTCGATCGGCGTGTTCGCGATCGCGCGGCGGAGCGCCTCGATCCGTCCGAGCGCCGCCACGGCCGCCGTGCCCGGCATGAGCACGACGAACTCCTCGCCGCCGTACCGCGCCACCAGGTCCGTGCGCCGCATCGCGCGGGTGAGCCGGTCGGCCATCTCGCACAGGGCGCGGTCGCCGAGCGCATGGCCGTGGACGTCGTTGATCGCCTTGAAGTGGTCGAGGTCGAGGATGGCCAGAGAGAGCGGCTGGCCGCTCCGGGCCGCGCTCTCTATCCCCGCGGCCAGGGCGCGGTCGAAATGCCCCCGGTTGAACAGCCCGG
>DATAOI010000083.1 GCA_036265815.1 Gemmatimonadales bacterium | reverse complement strand
GGGGAACCACTCCGAGGAGGCCCGGGTATTCCGCGTGGCCGGCCCGCTCAAGGGGCCGCAGGTTTTCTTCATCGAGCACCTGGAGTATTTCAACCGTCCCGGGATCTACGGCGAGAACGCGGTGGACTATCCCGACAATGCCCGTCGCTTCGCCTTCTTCGCCCTGGCGGCGCTCACCGCGCTGCCCCGCCTGGTAGCCGGGCCGGTGCTGGTCCACGCGCACGACTGGCACACCGCGCTGGTGCCGGTCTATCTCCGCACCACGCTGGCCGACCAGAGCTTCGCGGCGGATACCACCACCGTGCTGTCGGTCCACAACCCCGGTTATCAGGGTCACTTCCCTCCGGAGGTGATGCCCGAGGTGGGGCTGCCATGGTCGCTGTACAATTGGCAGCAGCTCGAGTGGTATGGAAAGGTGAACTTCCTCAAGGGCGGCCTCACCTTCACCGACTTCGTCACCACCGTGAGTCCCACCCAGGCTCGTGAGCTTCGGACGCCGGGGGGCGGCTTCGGTCTGCACGATCTCTTCCAGTCGCTGGGCGATCGGCTGGTCGGGGTGCTGAACGGCATCGACCAGCACGCCTGGGACCCCGCCACCGACCGGCAGATCACCGCGCAGTACTCGGCCCACAAGCTCGAGGGCAAACGGCGCTGCAAGGCGGCCCTCCAGCGCTCGTTCGGACTGCCCCAGCGGCGCAAGGTGCCGCTGTTCGGAATGACCGGCCGGCTGGTGACCCAGAAAGGGCTGGACCTGATTCTGGCCGCGCGGGACCTGCTCGACTCCGACGCGCAATTCGTCTTCCTCGGCAGTGGGGAGCAGAAGTACGAGCAGGCGCTGGTGGAGCTGGCCTCCTCCGCGCCCAACCGAATCGGCGTGCAGTTCGACTTCACCGACCGGCTGGAGCACCGGCTCATGGCCGGCGCCGACATCTTCCTCATGCCGTCCCTCTACGAGCCGTGCGGCCTCACCCAGATGCGGGCCCAGCGCTATGGCGCCCCGCCGATCGTCCGCCGGGTGGGTGGCCTGGCCGATACGGTAGAGGACGACGTCACCGGGTTCAGCTTCGATCCTTACACTCCCGAGGCGTTCGAGGAAGCCGCGCTCCGCGCGCTGGCCGGCTTCGCCACACCGGCCAAATGGGAGGCCTTCATGCGCCGCGGCATGGCCTGCGACTTCAGCTGGGAGCGATCGGTGTCCGCCTATCTCGGCGTCTATCGCCGAGCGCTGGCGTGGTCCGGAGCAGGCCGGTGAGCGGCGCGGCGATGGACTTCGTCTTCACCCTGCACAGCCACCTGCCGTACATGCTGAATCACGGCCGCTGGCCCCATGGCAGCGACTGGCTCTGCGAGGCCGCGCTCGACACCTACCTGCCGTTGCTGGAGACCCTCCAAGGACTCGAAACGGCCGCGGTGCCGGCGCCGGTGACCATCGGATTCACCCCGGTGCTGGCCAATCAGCTGGTCAGTCCCACCTTCGTGAGCGAGATGGAGGCGTTCTTCGAGCAGCGGATCGCCGCCTGCGAGGCGGCCCCGGCCTCGCTCGCCACCACCGGCGACCAGGCGCTGCTGCCGCTGGTCGGGTTCTGGCAAGATCGCCTCCACCGCTTGCGCCGCCTGTTCCAGCAGACCGGGGGCGATCTGGTCACCCCCTTTCGCGCGCTCGAGGCCGCCGGCCGGCTGGAGATCATCGGTTCCGCCGCCACCCATGGCTTCCTCCCGCTCCTCGCCCGGGACGAGAGCATCCGGCTGCAGCTCGCCGTCGGCGCGGCCGAGCACCGTCGCCTGTTCGGCCGCGCTCCTGCCGGCTGCTGGCTGCCCGAGTGCGCCTACCGTCCCCGCGGCCCCTGGGAGCCCTGGCCCACCGCTCCCAGGACCGGGATCCGTCGCGGGATCGAGGAGCACCTGGCGGATGCCGGCTTCCGCTACTTCTTCGTGGATTCCCATCTCGCTTCCGCGGGGCGCGCGCTGGGCCTCTCGGGAGATCCGGGCGCCAGCGATCCGATCCTGCACACCCCACGCGCCCGCGATCTGCCCGAGCAGGCGCGCCGCTCACCCTATCAGGCCTACCGGGTGGCGCACGCGCGCGGTGTCGCCAACGTGACCGCCTACGTGAGGGATCCGCGGGCCTCCATGCAGGTCTGGAGTCGCTTCGAGGGGTACCCGGGGGACGAGTGGTACCTGGAATTCCACAAGATGCGGTGGCCCGGCGGACTCAAGCTCTGGCGGGTGAGCGGTCCGGACGTCGACCTCGGCGGCAAACAGATGTACGTGCCCGCGACTGCGCTCGGCCGCGCCCGGGATCATGCGGAGCATTTCGCCGGGGTCCTCGCGGGCATCGCTCAGAGCGATACCCGCCTCCGCGAGGGCGTCGTGGTGGCCCCGTTCGACACCGAGCTGTTTGGCCACTGGTGGTTCGAGGGCCCCGATTTCCTCGGCGCGGTCTATCGCGCCCTCGCGCGGAGGGACCGGGGCGTGCGCCCTGTCACCGGCTCACGTCATCTCGCCGAGCATCCGGCCCGCCAGGCCATCCGCATGCCCGCCGGCTCCTGGGGCGCCAACGGCGACTTCAGCATGTGGCTGAGCGGGCAGACCGCGTGGACCTGGGAGCGGCTCTGGCCGATCGAGGCGGCGTTCTGGGACGTTGCGCCGACGGCGCTCGAGTCCGCCGCGGCGCGCCCGGTGCTGGCGCAGGCGGCCCGCCAGCTGCTCCTGGCGCAGTCCTCCGACTGGCAATTCATCATCTCCACCGGGGCCGCCACGGATTATGGCGAGCTGCGCTTCCGGGAACACTGCGCGGATACTGAATCGCTGGTGGAGGCGCTCCGGGACGGGGGGCCTGGCGCGCTCGAGGCCGCCGGGCGTCGCGCCGACGAGCTGGGCCAGCGGGACAACCTTTTCCCGGACATCCTTCCGGCGGTCCGCGCCGCGCTGGGCGGCTCCCGTTCCCTGGTCCTGGGCTAGTGCCGCCTATCCGTTTCGCGTTCGGGCTCCACCTGCATCAGCCGGTCGGTAATTTCGATCACGTGTTCGCTCAGCACGTCGAGGACGTCTACCGGCCCCTGGTCGAGAGCCTGGCCGGGCGGGAGTTTCTCCCCGTCGTGCTGCATCTCTCCGGGCCGCTGCTGGAGTGGCTGGAGAACCACGAAACCGGCTATCTCGACCGGGTGGGCCGCCTGGTCGCCGACGGCCGGATCGAAATTCTCCTCGCCGGCTTCTACGAGCCGGTACTGGCCTCCCTTCCCCGGGCGGATCGCATCGAGCAGATCCATTGGATGCGCGATGCGGTCCAACGCCGGTTCGGCGTCACCGCACGCGGTCTCTGGCTCACCGAACGGGTATGGGAGCCGGAGCTCGCCGCCGACCTGGCTCTGGCCGGCGTCAGCTACGCGCTGGTGGACGACCGCCACTTCCTGGTCACCGGCTTCTCCGCCGACCAGCTGCACCAGCCGTTCTGGACCGAGAGCGACGGGCAACGCGTCGCCCTCTTTCCCATCGATGAGCGGCTGCGCTACCTGATCCCATTCCGTCCGCCCGAGGAGACCGCCGACTACCTGCGGGGGCTCCGGGACGCGGGGCATGGGCTGGCGGTCCTGGCGGACGATGGCGAGAAGTTCGGCGGATGGCCAGGCACCAAGGAGTGGGTCTACGGCAAAGGCTGGCTCGACCGCTTCATGGGGACGATCGGCGGCCTGGTCGAGCGCGGCGAAGTCCAGCTCAGCCGGCTCGACGCCGCGCTCGAGGTGGTGCCGAGCGGCGGCATCGCCTACTTGCCCACCGCGTCCTATCGCGAGATGGAGAGCTGGTCGCTCCCGCCGGATGCCGCGCTCCGGCTGGTACGGCTGGAGCGGGAGCTCGGCGAGTCGCGGGTGGAAGGCCCGGACGGCGCGCTCCTCCGCGGCGCCCACTGGCGCAACTTTCTGGTGAAGTATTCCGAGTCGAATCGGATGCACAAGAAGATGCAGGCGCTATCGGCGCTCTGCCGCCAGCGAGGCGATCCGCCCGGGGCCCGTCGCGCGATCGGTCGCGCGCAGTGCAACGACGCCTACTGGCACGGGGTCTTCGGCGGACTCTACCTGCCCCATCTTCGGGATGCCATCTGGCGGAATCTCGCCAGCGCCGAGCGCGAGCTGCGGGACGGAGAACCGCTCGCCTGGGACGTGCTCGACCTGGACGGCGACGGTCACAATGAGATTTGGGTGCATTCCGACCGCTTCTCGGCACTGCTGAGCCCCAGACGGGGCGGCGCACTTGAGGAGTACACCTGGTTCGCGACCGGGATCAACTACGCCAACGTCCTCACCCGCCGGCGGGAGGCATACCTCGACCTCGCGCTCGAACGCGGAGCGGAGACCACTAGCCAGGACGGCGGAACCCAGACCATACACGACATCGAGGAAGGTATCCGGCTGAATGAGCGGCCCCCGGTCGATGCCGCCGACCGGGCCCTCTTCCTGGACCGGGTCCTCGCTCACGATCTCGAGCTCGCGGCCTACGCCAGTGGCGCCTATGTACCGGTCCACGACTGGACCAGGTCGCCCGCGGCCTATGCCATCGAACCGCGCCAGAGCGGGGTCGAGGTGCTCTGCACGCTGGGAGAGGGGTCCGCCCGGCTGGAGAAGCGGGTGCTGTTCACCTCGGAGGGGCGGATCGCGGTGCGCTATGCCTGGGACGCCGGCACCGCCCACCCGGACGATCTCTTCACCACCGAGCTCTCGCTGGCGGGGCCGCTCGAGGTGCGATGCACGTCCGACGCCGAGGAGTGGAGGTTCGACATCGAGACGGTCGCCAAGTCGGAGCGTGGCCTCGACCGGACCCGGCAAGGCGAGTCGATCACGCTTCGCTGGCCAGTCCACCAGGGGCAGGCCGCGGTGGAGATCTCCCCCGCCGGCTGAAGCCGCGGCCTAGGTACCCTTCCGCACCGCGGGCCGTCCCGGCGCGATCTTCCCGTCGCTCCGACCCTTCACGTACGAATAGATATCCTGGATCTTGTCCATCCCCAGCCCCAGGGAGCACCAGGCCGGCATCCCCTTGGCGGGGCGTCCGGCGCAGACCGTCTGGACGAACAGCTCCTTGGTGTTGATCGGTCCATCCGGCCGGAGGGACACCACCAGGTGCGGGGCGATCGTCGTGCCGGTCACATCCTCGCCGTGACAGCGTGCGCAATTCAGGTTGAACTGCTTCCAGCCATCGTACACCGTCTCGGTTACCGTGTCGCGCGGGGCCTGGTGATAAGCGTCACGCAGCTCTCCGCCCTGTACCGCGCCGGTATCTGATTTGGCCGTGCCGCTGTCGGATTGAGCCTTGCCGGTGTCCGCCTGCTGGGTGCCGCTGTCCGGCTTTGCCTTCGACGCGGTATCAGAGGCTCTGGCGCCGGTATCCTTCGTGGCCGTGGCGACGCGCTTGGCGGGTCGGGGGCCGGCTGACTGCGGGCGCTTCCTGCCGGTGTCGGACGAGGGTCGAGCGGCGGTGCGCCGGGCAACAGAGTCGGACGGAGCGGGAGCGGCGTGTGAGCTGTCGGCTTTCGACGACTTGGTGCTGTCCGCAGCCGACGTGACGGCTGTCTCGGCCGAAGGAGTAGCGCTGTCGTTTGCTGCGGCGCGGTTCGCGGCGCCGCTGGTATCGCCCGCGGACGCCGGCTTGCCGCGATCGCCGCCACATGCGGTGGCGGTGGCCAACAGCACCAGCATCACGGCGGGCCGCACGCGGCGGAACGGAGACCGACGGCCGAAGCCGACCGTCCGAAGCCTAGCGGGCATACGGTCATCCTTTCCAGACAGAGGTCGCGTTCCCTGGTCGAAGCTCCTGTGCCAAGATCGTCGGCATCGCTGATTCGTCCGGTGACGCAGGTCACCCGCCTGCTCGCGCCCGCAGGCCGGGTCATTATCTTCATCTGCCATGAGCTCCTCCAGCACGGTGACGCTTGGCCTGGTGCAGCACCACTGCACCCTCGATCCCGACGAGAACATGCGGACCGCGCTCCAGGGCGTGCGTGATGCCGCCGCGCGCGGCGCGCAGATCGTCTGCCTGGAGGAACTCTTCCGCAGCCGGTATTTCTGCCAGACCGAGGAGCACCGGCACTTCGGCCTCGCGGAGCCGGTGCCCGGCCCGTCCACCGCCGCGCTGGGCAGCCTTGCCGCCGAGCTCGGCGTGGTCATTGTCGCCTCGCTCTTCGAGAAGCGCGCCGAGGGCCTCTATCACAACACGGCGGCGGTGATCGACGCCGACGGCCGGTATCTCGGGAAGTACCGGAAGATGCACATTCCCGACGACCCGCAGTACTACGAGAAGTTCTACTTCACTCCGGGTGATCTCGGATTCCGCAGCTGGGAGACGCGCTTCGGCCGGATCGGGGTCCTGGTCTGCTGGGATCAGTGGTATCCCGAGGCCGCCCGGCTCACGGCTCTGAGCGGTGCCCAGATCCTCTTCTACCCCACCGCGATCGGCTGGCTGCCCGCGGAGAAGGCGGAGCACGGGGGCCAGCAGCAGTCGGCGTGGGAGACGATTCAGCGGAGCCACGCGATCGCCAACGGCGTCTACGTCTGCGCGGTCAACCGGGTGGGACACGAGGGCGACGCCGGCGGTGGCATCGAGTTCTGGGGCGGCAGCTTCGTCGCCGATCCGGGCGGGCGGCTGCTGGTCAAGGGAGGCGAGGGCGACGAGGTCCTGATCGCCGCCTGCGATCTGGCCAAGGTCGACGCCAGCCGGACCCACTGGCCGTTCCTCCGGGACCGCCGGATCGACGCCTACCAGGACCTCACCCGACGCTATCTCGATTGACCTCCGCCGGCGCTCACCTCTGATCTCTGCGGCGCCCCTCCCGATGCCCACCGGCACGCCCGCGAAGCTGGGCTACCGGATGCCCGCCGAGTGGGAGCGCCACCGGGCCACCTGGCTCAGCTGGCCGCACAAGGAGGCCTCCTGGCCCGGCAACTTCGGCCCGGTGCCCGGCATCTTCGCCTCCATGGTGCGCTGGCTCGCCGACCGCGAGGAGGTGCACATCAACGTGGCGGGGCCGGAGATGGCGGGTGCGGTACGGCGGCTGCTGAGCGACGAGGGGGTCGCCTGCGACAACGTCTTCTTCCACCTCAATCCGACCAACGACGCCTGGTGCCGCGACCACGGGCCCATCTTCATCCAGCGCAAAGTGGAAGGCCGGCGGGAGGAGGCGATCGTCGATTGGGGCTACAACGCCTGGGGCGGCAAGTATCCTCCGTACGACCTGGACGACGTGATCCCCAGCCGGATCGGCAGCGAGTATCACATCCCGGTGTTCCATCCGGGCATCATCATGGAAGGCGGCTCGATCGAGGTGAACGGGCAGGGTACCCTGCTCACCACCGAGGCCTGCCTGCTCAACCCGAACCGGAATCCCCAGCTCGGTCGCGCCGAGATCGAGGCCTGTCTCATGGAGTTCCTCGGCGTCAGCAAGATCCTCTGGCTGGGCGAGGGGATCGTGGGTGACGACACCGACGGGCACGTCGATGACCTCACCCGCTTCGTCGATCCGAGCACGGTAGTGACGGTGGTGGAGGAGGACAGCGCAGACCAGAACTACGAGCCCCTGCAGGAGAACCTGGAGCGGCTACGAGGCATGACCGATCAGAGCGGCCGCCCGCTCCGGGTGGTGACCCTGCCGATGCCTCGGGCGCTCTACCGCGAGGGTCAGCGCCTGCCGGCCAGCTACGCCAACTTCTACATCGCTAACGGCCTCGTTCTCCTCCCGACGTACGATCCGCCGAGGGACGAGGAGGCCGCCAGTACCCTGCAGTCCCTGTTTCCCGACCGCGAGGTGATCGGCATCGACTGCGCCGATCTGGTCTGGGGTCTCGGCGCCTTCCACTGCGTGACCCAGCAGTGGCCGGCGCTCTAGCTCAGGCTTTCTTCCAGACGCCCACGAGCGCCGCGTGCCGGCTCCCGCAGGTGTCCATCCCGATGCCCGCGATGTGCAGCTCGTCCTCGGTGCGGTTGATCAGGTAGCGCGCGTCGGCTGTCTGGCAGGGGCGGGCGGCGCTGTCGGCCCTGAAGATCAGCGTGTCGCCCTTGAAGTTCGCTCGCGCCTTGATATCGACGGAATCGGGCCACTTGGGGGCCGGCAGCATCAACTCGACCCCGCCGTTCGACGCCATCTTCATGCCCACTTCACCTTCGCCCGACAGATCCCGTTTCCAGGTGCCAGCGTACTTCGACCCCTCTCCCATGCAGCCGGCGAGGGTGAGCAGGGCGGTCAGACAAGCCACGCGCCGCAGGGGGGATGCGTTCGAGAGACTAATCATGCCGATGTCCTCCTTGGAACGGATGAAAGCAGTTCCCTCCGGTTCGAAGTCCAGTTCGGGCCGTACTCGGGTGCGGCCACCCATAATGGGAAGCGAGCCCCCTCTTCGCCAGATGGCTCGCGGGTACCGCCGGCCTCTGGACTACTGCCTGGCCAGCACCTCCGGAGTCGGGATCGGAAGCGTCGAGAAGATCGCGTCCGGTGGCGGTCCCGGGCGATCGAACGCGGTCAGATCGGCTGTACGACCGTAGCGGCGATAATCAATCCAGCTGTGTCCCCCCTCGTACATGAGAGAATACCGTTTGTTATAGAGCAGCTCCGTGATCGCCTGTTCGGCACTGGTGAAGGCGGGAGCTGGGAGCAGCCCGCCCGAGGTGGTACGAATCAGGTTGATGTCGGTATTGGCCGTCGTCAGATCACCTAATCCGATACTCGCCTCCGCGTGCAGCAGCACCAGTTCCTCATTCTTGATCAGTGGGATCGGTGCGTTAGGGTTGGGGTAGCGGATCCAGCCCAGATCGGAGGTGAGGAGCTGCGGCGTCCCCAGGGAGCGCGGCGCACGGCTCACCAGTTTGTTCAGAAAGCGCTGGTCGAGTTCACCGCCCGGCTGGAGCTGCGCACCGGTCCGAAGCGATGGGTGACCGAAATTTTCACCCAGTTGGGGGCTGATTGCCAGTGGGTTGGCGAAATCACCTGGGCCAGCACTGAAGTCCATGTACACGCCCTCATCAAGCGCGCCGGCCGGGTCGAGGAAGGATTGAGTCAGGGCGGTGAGCGCTCCGGCGAAATCGCCTCGGTAGACTGCCACCCGAGCGCGGAGCGCGCGGTTGAACTGCCGGAACGTGCTCGGCGTGTCGAAGCCCGAGAACCCAGAGGGCAAGGGGAAGGGGAACGCTGCGCCCCCGGCATCTAGCTCGGGGAGTGCCCCATCCAGGAGAGAGATCACGTTTGCCCAGGCGTCGGCATTGGTTCGGAAGGGAGCCGGAGCGGCAGTCACGCTGGTACCAACCTCGAACGGAATCGAGTCTTGGCTGTGGGCGTCTAGCACGATTATGAAGTTGTACGCCTGGAGCGTATGCGCGAATCCTCGGATCGCGCTCTGCTCCTCTGCAGTAAGCGCACTGGCCGTTCCGATCACCGCGAGCAGATCGTTCGCCGTCCGAATCGCGGCGTACTCCTCGGCCCAGTGATCTCCACCGAATGGAGGGCTGCCCGGATCAAGTGGCCCCTGCATCAATTCATTCGTGAAGCCCGGATCGGAACCGTCGAAGCGGTACGCCTCACGCCCGAGAATGCCGCCATCGAGCGCCCAGTCAGCCACATCTGCCCGGGTGGCGATAAGGATTCCCTCTGCTGTGGCCACCACTTCGGAGCGTGTGGGATTTTCCCCAATGATGTTGGGCGTGTTCGGGTTTTCGATGTCGAAGGAGCAGCCTCCCGCGACCAGGGTGAGCCCAACGACAACCTGGCGCGAAACTTTCGAGAAGGTCGTCATGGTTAGAACCCCAGGTCGATCGAGAAGAAGAAGCTGCGACTCGGTGGAAAGGGCGCCACGTCGATGTTCCGCACAATGGCTTGGCGGCCGAAATTACTCACCTCGGGGTCCAGCCCGCGGTAGGGTGTGAAACGGAGCAGATTGCGCCCGGTCAGGGACAACCGCGCCGTTCGGATGCTGCGCCCGAAGAGGCCAGAAATCACCCGGTCCGGCAGGTTGTAGGACAGGTTCAACTCGCGGAGCTTGACGTAAGTTCCGCTTTGGACGTAGGGGCGAGTGTCACCCGTGGCGAAAGTACTAATCCGATCGGAGCCCGCGGTAACGTAGTCGATGGAGTTTTGGGTGGCGTCGTACAGCAATTCGGTCAGGTTGATGATGTCTCCCCCTTGCTTCCAATCGAATAAGAAGCCAAGGGTGAATCGGTGGAAATCGATGTCGTTCGAGAACGACATCTGGAAGTCGGGATTGGCATCCCCCACCTTGCCTGCCCGCGGGACACCACCGGCGTCGGGGACCAGGCCGAAGATCTGGGTCGGTGAGCTATCCTGCTCGATCTGGAAGGTTCCCAGCGAGAGCCTGAAGCCACCAGTCTGATAGGCAGGAATAGTCAGGCTCGTGATCTTGCTCCGGTTGGCGAAGAACGTCGTACGCAGCACCCAGTTGAGATTCTTGCTTTGTACTGGCTGCACTGTGAAGGACGCCTCGATCCCCTGGTTCCTCAGCGTGCTCGTCGAGCTGAAGATCTGATTCGCTTGTCCGCTCGAAGGTGCCAGAGTGCGTTCCAGCAGTAGATCGCGGATGTTCTTCTGATAGACCGTAAAGGTGAGCTGGGCCCGCCCATTGGCCAAAGGCGCATCGAACCCTCCCTCGAACTCCTCCTGTCGCTCGGGCTTCAAGTTCGGATCGCCGGCACGAGTGCCGATAAACGTTCCCGAGCTTCCGCCGATAGTCCCCGTAGTGTCTGGTGAGAAGAGCGCGCCGAAGGCAGCCCGGTTTCCGGTCTGGCCGTAAGCCGCCCGGAATTTAATTTCGTCCACCCCACCGAAGGGTCGCACGATCCGGTAGGAGGCGGCGAACTTCGGGTAGAAGAAGAACTTGTCCGGACTTCCGTTAGCGCTGCTTCGGTCCGCCCGGAGCCCGGCGGTAAGCAGCAGCCGCCGGTCGGCCAGCAGCACCTCTTCCTGCCCGAAGATGCCGAGATCGCGCACCGGCTCCAGCCGGGAAAGCACCGTCTGGCTGGCTGCCTGCTGCGGGCTCGTTTGACCGGTCAGGAGATTGCGCCCGATGACCTGTGTAGCAAAAAGCCGGCGCTCCTCGAATTGGACGCCGGCCGAGGTGGTCCATTGCGTGCCGTGGTCCGGATCCCCGGGCACGAGTGTATGGGTGGCGTTTAGCGACAGGTTCAGGTTGCGGTTCGAGGACTTGCTGAGGACCACAGTCCCCGGCTGGCCATCGTTGGGCTCGAACTGAAGCTCTGGCGGCGAGACGAAGTCGTTGTCCTGCTGAAAGTAGTCGACGCCTCCTGTACCAATCAGCTGGAGATTACTCCTGGCCGAGCGCAGCGCCGACCAGCGGAGGGTGCTAGTGCCCAGCAGGCGCCAGACGTCCTCGTCGTTCTTTAGAAACTGGAACGTCTGGAGCGGGTTGCTGCGCTCGAAGGGGTTGGTGGGAAAGTCGGACGGAAGACTGTCGCTCCCGGCCGAGGGCAGCAGGTCCACAAAGTTCGGCGTGGCCGGAAACACGAGGAACGGGCTGGTGCCCGAGTTGTCGTTGTTCGAGATCCCCCGCTGCGAAAAACTGTGCATCCCGCTCAGGTTTACCTGCACCTGGAAGCCGCCGCCAAGCTCCTGGTCGAGGTTGGAGCGGAGCGACTGCTTCTTGTATCCGGTGTTAGTCGCGATGCCGCCATCGTCCTTCACCAACGCCGAGACGTAGTACTTGGTATTCTCGGTTCCACCGCTCACGCTGGCATCGGTCTCATAGGAGAACGGCTTGTGACCGTAGATCTCCTTCTCAAAGTCGAATGTCCGGCCCTGCTGGTAAAGCGAAGTGACGAGGGCAGTGTCGGTGAACACGCTCAAAGCTTCTTCCAGTGTACTGAAGGTGCGAGACCCCAGCTCGTTAGCTCGCTCAAAGAAGCCGAACCGCTGAGTAACATTGAAC
This sequence comes from Gemmatimonadales bacterium, assembly GCA_036265815.1. Taxonomy (NCBI): domain Bacteria; kingdom Pseudomonadati; phylum Gemmatimonadota; class Gemmatimonadia; order Gemmatimonadales; species Gemmatimonadales bacterium. The sequence continues at coordinate 27,876 of DATAOI010000083.1, read as the reverse complement.
TGCGGCTTCCCTACCTGCCCCCGTTTAGTCGTGATGAAGATGACCCCGTTAGTGGCCTTGGATCCGTAAATGGCCGCGGCGCTGCCGCCCTTCAGAACTTCGATTTTCTCGATGTCCTCCGGATTGAGGTCGGCGATCCTGTTAACGGCGTTGTCCTGGTTCCGCGGATTGCCACCCGCCTGCGCCTGGGTCACGGCGTTGGCGCCGTTGGGGATGGCGACGTCACTCACCGCGATCCCGTCCACCACGTAGAGCGGCTCGAGATCGCCGATGATGGTGGAGACTCCGCGCAGATTGACCTGCAGGCCGCCACCCGGGGCGCCGGAGTTGGCCTGGATGGTGGCGCCCGGAATCTTTCCCTGGAGCGCGCTTTCGACCGTGCTCGTCGGTGCCCGGGTCAGCTCGCCGGCGCTCACCGTCGACACCGCGTTGGCCAGGTTCCGCTGCTCGACGCCGGTGGCCTGGCCGGTGGTGACGATCTCCTCCAGCTTGAACACGTCCGGATCGAGCGCCACGTCCACCTTGTCCTGCCCCGCTGGCACGTTGACCTGCTGACGCTTGAACCCGATGCCGCGCACCATGAGGCTCACGTTGCCTTCTGGCGCGTTGAGAGCGAACCGACCTTCGTTGTCCGCCTGCGCCACGATCTGGGTTCCCAGGACGGCGATCGTGACATCGGAGACTCCCTGCTCCGTTTGTGCGTTGGTGACGCGGCCGGTGATCTGACGCACCTGCGCCGAGCCGACCCCGACCGCCAGCAAGCAGAGCGAGAGCACAATGCCCAACACGCGCTGAGCCATGGCACCTCCGAATCTATGACTGGGTTGTGTCCGAGTAGCGTCTAGAGTGCAACCGAAGGGACGAACGCGCAAGCGTCCTATGCACCGGCCCATCGCACCGTTCCACCGATGACGGTCGTTCGGCAGGCGTTGGCGCGGAAGTGGTAGAGCCAGTGATCCACGTCGGGCGCGTCGATGATGGCGAAATCGGCCGCCCGGCCCGCCTCGAGGCTACCGGCCCGTCCGCCGAGCCCCAGCGCGCGCGCGGCGTAGCAGGTCGCCCCCTTGAGCGCCTCGGCTGGCGTCATCCGCTGCAGGGTACAGGCGAGGGTCAGGGCGAGCGGCAGGTGGTGGCTCGGCGCCGACCCCGGGTTGAAGTCGGTGGCTACGGCCACCGGCACGCCGGCCTCGATGAACCGCCGAGCCGGCATCGGCGGCTGGCCCAGGTACAGGGTGGCGAGCGGGAGACTCACCGCCACGACGCCCGTGCGAGCCATGGCGGCGATGCCCGCGTCCGAGGCACGGTCCAGATGGTCCGCCGAGACCGCGCCCACCTCCGCGGCGAGCTCTGCGCCGCCGCCGTCGCTGAGCTGGTCGGCGTGGAGCTTCGGCCCGAGCCCCGCCGCGCGGCCGGCGAGAAGGATCCGCTTCGCCTCCTCAATGGTGAACGCGGAGGCTTCCACGAACACATCGCAGAAGTCGGCCAGCCGCTCCCGCGCGACCTCGGGAATCAGCTCCCCGGTCAGGAGCCGGAGGTACTCCTCCCGGTGCTCGCGATGCTCCACTGGCACGATGTGCGCACCCAGGAACGTCGCGACCAGATGGACCGGCTGTACTCGGGCGAGCGTTCTATACACCCGCAGCAGTTTGAGCTCGTTGTCCCGGTCGAGTCCGTAGCCGCTCTTGCACTCGACCGTGGTCACGCCGAGGGTGAGCATCTCCCGCAGAAACCCCGCGCTCCGCTGGAGCAGGGCCTCCTCGGAAGCCTCGCGTGTGAGCCGCACCGTCCGCGCGATGCCTCCGCCTGCCTGGGCAATCTCCAGGTAGGTCCGCCCCTGGATGCGCTGCGCGAACTCCTCCGCCCGCCAGCCGCCGAACGCCAGGTGCGTGTGGCAATCGACCAGGCCGGGGATGACCAACCCACCGCCGGCGTCCATGCGCTCCGCCGCCCGAAACTCCGGGGGAAGATCCGCGAGCGCCCCCACCCATCGGATCGTCTCGCCCTCCCAGACCAGCGCCGCGTCGCGGATCTCGTGGATCTCGCCCTGGCCGCCCTCATCCCGACAGGTGGCGAGCTGGGAGATGTTGTGGAGAAGGTTCATGGGCGGCGGGAGACGGTAAGGGCGGTAAAGGCGGTAAGGACGGTAAGGACCGTGATCAGTTCCTCCGCCAGCAGAATCGTCGCTCCGGCTAGCTCGAACTCTAACACCTGGCCGCCCTTACCGCCCTTACCGTCCTTACCGCCCTTCCCGTCCTTCCCGCACCATCGGCAGATCGATCCCGCGCTCCACCGCCGTCTCGATGGCGAGCTCGTACCCGGCATCCGCGTGGCGCATGACCCCGGTGCCCGGATCCGCGGTCAGCACCCGGTCCAGCCGACGATCGGCCATCTCGGTCCCGTCCGCCACCACCACCATGCCTGCATGGATGGAGTAGCCGATGCCCACGCCGCCGCCGTGATGCAGCGAGACCCAGCTGGCGCCGCAGGCGGTGTTGAGCAGGGCATTCAGCAGCGGCCAGTCGGCGATCGCGTCGGACCCGTCCTTCATCCCCTCGGTTTCCCGGTTGGGCGAGGCCACTGAACCGGTGTCCAGGTGGTCCCGGCCGATCACCAGCGGCGCGCGCACCTTGCCCCGCTTCACCAGCCAGTTGAATCGGCGTCCCATCTCTGCCCGCTCTCCATACTCCAGCCAGCAGATGCGGGCCGGGAGCCCCTGGAATTGGACCCGCTCCTGTGCCTGCCGGATCCAGCGGGCGAGCGGCTCCTTGGCCGGAAAGGTCTCCAGCACGGCACGGTCAGTCTGGGCGATGTCGTCCGGATCGCCCGAGAGGGCGGCCCAGCGGAACGGCCCCGCGCCACGGCAGAACAGCGGCCGAATGAATGCGGGGACAAAGCCGGGAATGGTGAACGCCTCCGGCATACCTCGCCGATCGGCCACCTGGCCCCGGAGGTTGTTGCCATAATCGAACGTCACCGCGCCCCGCGCCATCAGGTCCAGCATGGCGCGCACGTGGACGACCATGGAGTCCAGCGCGCGGGCCTCGTACACCTCGGGCTCCCGGTCACGGAGCGCGGCCGCCGCTTCCAGCGAGAGGGCGGTCGGGATGTATCCCACCCGGAGATCGTGCGCCGAAGTCTGGTCGGTGAGCACGTCGGGGGTCACGCCACGGCGGACCAGCTCGGGCAGCACCTCCGCGATGTTTCCCACCAATCCCACCGAGAGCGCGCGCCGCTGCGCCCGTGCCTCGTTCACCAGCCGAAGCGCCGAATCGAGGTCGTGCTCCAGCCGGTCGCAGTACCGGGTCTCCACCCGTCGGCGGATCCGGCTCTCGTCCACGTCGACCCCGAGGAAGGCCGCCCCGTTCATGGTGGCCGCGAGGGGCTGGGCGCCACCCATGCCGCCGAGTCCGCCGGTCACCACCAGCCGGCCTTCGAGGCTGCCGCCGAAGTGCTGCCGCGCGCATTCGGCGAAGGTCTCGTAGGTGCCCTGCAGGATCCCCTGGGTCCCGATGTAGATCCAGGAGCCCGCCGTCATCTGGCCGTACATCGTGAGGCCCAGCGCCTCGAGCCGGCGGAACTCGTCCCAGGTGGCCCAGCGGGGCACCAGGTGCGCGTTGGCAATCAGCACCCTCGGCGCCTCCTCATGGGTGCGGAAGACGCCGACCGGCTTGCCGCTTTGCACCAGCAGCGTCTCGTCGTTGTTCAACCGCCGCAACGTGGCAACGATCCGCTCGTAGCACTCCCAGTTCCGCGCCGCCTTCCCGCCGCCCCCATAGACGATGAGGTCCTCCGGCCGCTCCGCCACGGCGGGGTCGAGGTTGTTCATGAGCATTCGGAGCGCCGCCTCCTGGTGCCAGCCTTTACAGGAGAGCGTGGTGCCGGTCGGGGCCGTGATCGGACTCGGGTGGGTGAGGGTGGTCATGGGGAAGAATCTAGGAGGGTGAGCCAGGGTGAGGCAGGGTGGGGCAAGGTGAGGCAAGGTGGGGCAAGGTGAATGAGACCGCCGCGACACTCCCGACCCTGCCTCACCCTGGCTCACCTTGCCCCACCCTCCTTGGATCCGATTCGATGCGGCCACCGTAGACCGGGTGCAGCGACCAATCTCGAGCCAAGAGGCAACCGATGCGCGCGATGCTGATCGCCTGGTCCGTTGGGGCCGGGGCCATGGGTGCGGTGCCCGACACGCAGGTGCAGGTCCGGACCTTCCAGTTCCGGGAGGCGCGGCTGGACGTCCCTGTCGGCACCAGGATCGTCTGGAGCAATCAGGACGAGATCGAGCACACGGTCACCTCCGGCGCCCCCGACAGTGCCGACGGAGCATTCGCCGGGCAACTCGCCGGCAAGGGCTCGAGCTTCGTTCATGGTTTCGACCAGCCCGGCACCTATCCGTACTACTGCGAGCGGCACCACTTCATGCGCGGCGAAATCCGCGTTCTCCCCGACACCACTGGAGCCCATTAGCCATGCGTTCCCTCACCCAGCTCATCACCGGCGCCACGGCCCTGGCGGCCACCCTCGCCCTCGCCGACCCGGCCGGCGCCCAGTCGGCCGCCGATCTTCGGGTCGGCCTCAACCACACCCTGGCCGAGCACGTCTGGCTCGCGGCCGCCACGACCGAGGCGGCGCTGGGCGGCCGGGCCGGCGAGTTCAAGGATGCGGCTGGAGCGCTCGACGCGAACTCGGTAGCGCTCAGCCGGGCGATTGGCTCGGTCTACGGCGCCGACGCGGAGGCCGCCTTCCTGGCCCTCTGGCGGAAACACATCGGCTTCTTCGTGGACTACACCAACGGCGTGGCCAAGAAGGACAATGCGATGCAGGAGAAGGCAGTGAAGGACCTGATCGGCTATGCCGACGACTTCGGCGCCTTCCTGAGCTCGGCGAACCCCAACCTGCCCAAGGATGTCGTGGCCGGACTGGTGCGCGACCATGTGGTCGGCCTCAAGGCCGTGGTGGATGCCCAGGCCAAAGGAGCCTGGTCCACCGCCTACACCAAGCTCCGCGAGGCCGCCGCCCACATGCAGATGATCGCGGATCCGCTGGCGGGCGCGATCACGAAGCAGTTCCCGGAGAAGTTCGCGATGCAGTGAAAGGTGGCAGGGTGGGGCAGGGTGAGGCAGGGTGGGGCAAGGTGATGGGCGGAAGGGACCACCTTGCCTACCTTGCCTCACCCTGCCTCACCTTGCCTCACCCTGCCCCACCTTGCCCCACCCTCTCCTGCAACCTTCTGTTCCGTCAAGCGATCCAACCCCTCGCGATGACCCCATCCGGCCTTGGAGTAGCGACGCTGCGTCACGAGCAAACCGGCAGAAGCGACTCGGATACGGTAGACGCGACGCTGGCGGCCAGCGGCGATGCTCACGCCTTTGCCCGGCTGTATCGTGGTCACGTGGCGAGGATCCATAGCCTGGTCCGGCGGATGCTGAGCGACGAGGAGGCTGACGAAGTGGCACAGGACGTGTTCGTGCGGGCCTGGCAGAAGCTGGGAACCTTCCGCGGTGAGTCCGCCTTCGGCACCTGGCTGCACCGGCTGGCAGTCAACGTCATTCTTGGCCGGCGCCAGACGCTGGGAATCCGGCGTCAGCGTTACCTCGAAGGAGACGCAGTGCTCGAGACCGTGCCCAGCCGGCGACCGACGCCCGAGCTGTCGATGGATTTCGAGGTGGCGATCGAACGGCTGCCACAGGGTGCCCGGCAGGTGTTCGTTCTCCACGACATCGAGGGCTATCGCCACGAGGAGATCGCCGAGATGCTGGGCCTCGCCACCGGCACCTCCAAGTCCCAGCTTCACCGGGCCCGCATGGCGCTGCGGGAGCACCTGGAGCGCTGAGGAGCACACCATGACCGACATCTGGACCGATCGGCTGTCCGAGTATCTCGACGGCGAGCTGCCCGACGCGGATCGGAGCGCGCTCGAGGACCACCTCCGCCATTGCATCGCCTGCGGCGCGGCGGTGGCGGACCTCAAGCGGATCGTCCGGCGGGCCCGAGCCCTGGATGATCGTGCCCCGGCGCATGACCTCTGGCCCGGCATCGCGGCCCGCATCGGCGCGCCTGCCGCCGTGCCCGACGGGCCGGCCGAGATCCGGCTCGCTGGGCGGATACCCCGCCGCTGGGTCTTCTCGCTGCCCCAGCTGGCGGCGGCGGGGATCGCCCTCATGACTCTCTCCGGCGCAGCGGCCTGGCTGCTTCACCCGGGGGCGCCCCCCCTGGCGGTCGCGCCCCAGCCGGCCCCTGCGCCGGCGGTGCCCGTCGCGGTCGGTCCGGCACGCCCGGCGGAGCGGAGTTACGATGTGGCCGTGGCGGAGCTGCAGCAGGTCCTGACCCGAAATCGCGGCCGGCTGGATACCACGACGGTGCGCATCATCGAACAGAATCTGGCGACCATCGACCGGGCGATTGCCCAGGCCCAGCGTGCCCTCGCCGCCGACTCGGCGAACATCTACCTCAACTCTCACCTGGCGGAGACGATGCGGCGGAAGCTGGAGCTGCTCCGGCAGGCCGCGGCCCTCGTCTCCGCCGCGAGCTGAAAGGACCGCGACCGTGCTGCTCTCCCTCGCCACCGCTGCTCTCGCCACCATGAGCGCGCTGCCACAGGTCGACACCACCGTGGCGGTCTCGAGTGGCCAACGCCTCGAGGTGGACAATTTCGGCGGCGAGGTCAACATCAAGACTTGGAGCCGGAATGCGGTGCGGGTCCAGGCGGACCCGTCCTCTCGTGCGGAGGTGCAGGTCTCCACCGCCGGGTCGGTGGTGAATGTGAAAACCGAAGGGCGCCACGGCCCGCCGTCGGTCGACCTGGAGATCACCGCGCCGGCCTGGATGGGGCTCGACCTCTCGGGAGTGAACGGCGACGTGACGGTGCGTGGGGCCAGGGGCCCCGTGACGGTCGAGACGGTGCAGGGGAGCGTGGACGTGACCGGCGGCCAGGGGAACGTGTCGCTGCGCTCGGTCCAGGGCTCGGTGACGCTGCACGGAGCCCGGGGGCGGATCGACCTGCACTCGGTGAACGAAGACGTCTCGGTGTTCGACGCCTCCGGCGAGATCACGGCTGAAACGGTGAACGGGGAGATCACGCTGGCGCGGGTGGACGCGACCAGCCTCGATGCCAGCACCGTAAACGGAGATCTCAGCTACGACGGCCCCATCCACAACGGTGGACGCTATACCCTCTCCAGCCATAATGGGGACGTCACGCTCGCCGTTGCCGAGGGCACCAGCGCCGCCATCTCGGTCTCCACCTTCAATGGCGAGTTTCAGTCGGAGTTTCCGGTGACCATCAACGAGACCCGGAAAGGCAAGCGCTTCAACTTCACCATCGGTTCTGGCAGCGCACAGGTGACGCTGGAGTCGTTCCAGGGCACCGTCGCACTGGTGCGGCCGGGGCACCTGCACCGATCGTCCGACGAGAAGGGAGATGACGACGACCACGACCGTAATCGGGATGACGACCACGACCGGTGAGCACCGGCACTTCGACGATCTCGGCCGAAACTGGAATCGTCGCCGCATCTTGCCCGAGTAGCGACCGGGAAACAGCCCGCGAGAGGAAGCCCCGAGCACCGTCGGTGAGCGGGTGATTGCCCCGACCGGGCCGATGGCCGTCACCAGTGCCTCTTCCGGACCGCCGGCGGGCGGCCGTCCATCGTATGGGCTGCACTCGGCAACCGCTGGCCCCTTCCTCCCAGCCCGACGCAATCATATGCCCCGTCTCAGCTTGTCCCGCGGTCCGGCGCATCCGTGCGCGGGTCCTCCTCGCTCCTCTCCCAGTTATCGGCGCTACCGCGCACGGCGCTGAGCGCTGTCGAAGCCTTCGCCACCAGACGGGCGGCGCCGTCGAAAATCCTGACGTCAACGAATGCCGCGCAACAGGCCGGAACGGTCACTGGCACGGAACTTGGTTCCGTCCCGCCCGAAACCAGGTCGCCCCCGACCACTATCGGCAACTCGACAACCTTTAGGTGGAGACAGCCATGAACGTGTCCGTGAAGGGTGCCTTCGCCGGCGCCGCTCTCGTGCTCGGTGCAATGAGCACCGCCCAGGCCCAGGCCACTCCGGCCACCGCAAGCATTCCGGCGCAGGCCGTCGTACAGACCGCTCTCACGGCCACGACCGTGCGGGGGCTCGATTTCGGCTCGACCTTCGGCGGCATCGCGCGGACGGTCCTCCCCAGCGACGTGACTTCGGGCGAGGTTGGATTCGGCGGCGGCGCGAACGCGGAGATCACGATCACCTTCACCTCGCTGCCCGCGACGCTGACCGGTCCAGGCACGGCGATCCCCCTCACCTATGGCTCGACCGCCGCGGCCACCAACCCGGCCGGCACCCGGGCGGGCTCCACGACCTTCGACCCCACGGTGGCCCGCACGGTGCGGCTGAACAACTCGACCGGCTTGCTGAGCCTGTACCTGGGCGGTACCGTTACCCCGCCGGCCAATCAGGCCCCCGGCACCTATACCGGCACCGTCAATCTGAGCGCCGCCTACACCGGCAACTGACCGGCGCGGTCCCGAACGGATGGAGGCTCCGGAACGCTGGCGGGCGCGATGTCGGTCCGCCAGCGTTGCCGTTCGTGGAATGATCGTCATCACCGGAGGGGATTGCGGGTGAGTCTCGCGCCGCATTTGCTGCTCGTCGGAGGCCTCCTGACTCAGCTGGCGCTGCCGGCGGCCGCCGGTGCACAGGGGCAGGGCAATGGGGGGCGAGCCCTCAACGCACTGAATCGGCAGATGCTGGATTTCGGGACCCTGTTCGCCGGCACCCCAACGAGAGTGAGCCGGCTGGATGCGCTCCGCGCCGGGCAGTTTGAGCTGCGCGGCGCCAAGGGCTCGGAGGTACGGGTGGACCTGGGATTGCCCTCGGCGCTGACCGGGCCCCGCGGGGCCAAAGTGCCGCTCGGGTTCGGTCCCGGAGACGCCGGATACACCCGGGACGGCACCATTGCGACCGCCGCACCGTTCGATCCGCGAAGCGCGCTCATCACCACACTCAGCGGGAACGGCCGGCTGTACCTGTTTCTCGGCGGCACCGCGTCTCCCGCCGCCCGGCAGACCGCCGGCACGTATGCCGGTACCATCACTCTGACTATCGCCTACACGGGAACCTGATGCGCCGCTTCCGTCTGATCCGCCGGGTCACTGCCGCTGCCGCCCTCGCCCTCGGAGCACTCGCCGTGTGGCCCCTGGTGCTGGAGGCGATCCTGGTGGCGCCCCATGCGGTGTTCATGGACCACCGGAGCCGCACTGGTCAGGTGTTCCTGGTGAACACCAGTGATACCCCGGAGGAGGTGTCCATCGACCTCACCTACGGGTACCCCGCGACCGACTCCAGCGGCACCATCTACATCAAGCTCGTCGACCAGCCCGACTCGAGCGAGCCCTCCGCGGCCGGCTGGGTCAAGGCCTACCCCCGTCGCGCGGTGCTGGCTCCGGGACAGCGGCAGGTCGTCCGGTTGCTCGCGACGCCACCCGCCGATCTGGCGGACGGCGAGTACTGGAGCCGCATCATCGCGACCTCCCGCGGGTCCAAGGTTGCGGTCGTGAGCGGCGAAAGCGGCGTCTCCGCGGGCCTGGCGCTCGAGCTCCGAACCATCATCTCGCTGTCCTACCGGAAGGGCGAGGTGCACACCGGTCTGGACCTCACCGATCTCCGCGCGGCCCAGGAGGGAGACTCGCTGGTCGTCTGGCTCCGCGCCGACCGCCGCGGCAACGCCGCCTTCCTTGGTACCCTCACCGGTCAGCTGGTCGACGCCGGCAACCACGTGCGCGGCGAATGGGAGAGCCCGCTCGCCGTCTATCACAGCCTGAACCGCCGCTACGTCTTCCCGATCGATAGCGCCGCGCCGGGCCACTACAGCTTCCGCCTGGGCGTGACCACCACGCGGAGCGACCTGGACCAGCACCACATTCTCCCTGCCGAGCCGGTGAGCCGGACGGTGGATCTGGAGATCCGCTGATGCGGCAGGTCCGCCGCTCCGCGCTGCTGCTCGCGTTGCTGGCGTTGGCCGGGCCGCGCGGTGCCTGGGCGCAGACGACCGCCTCGTTCGCCGCCAACGCCATCATCGACAATACGGCGGTCACCATCGGCCAGCTGAACGGCCTCGACTTCGGCGTGGTGGTGCCGGGGACGCCATTCGCCATCGGGCCGAAGACGGCGCTCGCCGGCAAGCTCGTGATCCACGGCGTCAAGAACGCCGAGGTGCGGATCACCTTCGCGCTCCCGGCGGTGCTGCAGGCGGGGACCCAGAACATGCCGATCAGCTTCGCCGACGATCCGGTCGTCGGGAAGATGGGGTGTCACCGCAACCAGGATCAGCAGACCAACTGCACGGCCTACACGCCATCGACCGCGCTCGTGGTCCGGATCCGCAACAACCCGCCGCCGCAGAATACCTTCTTCGTGTGGATCGGTGGCAAGGTCTCGCCGACCGTGGGACAGCAGCCCGGTATCTACACCGGTCTCGTCACCATGTCGGCGGCCTACACCGGAAACTGACCCTCCGTGCGCGCGGCCGTCCTGCGCCGGCTTGCCGCGCTCACCCTCGCCGTCGCGCTCGGACGCTGCCCCACGTCGCTGCACGCCCAGGAGCTCGCGGGCGCTGACAGCGCGCTCACCGACGTGCTGCTCCAGCTCCGGATCGATGGAGGGCCGGTCGAGGTCGTCTCGGCTCTCGGGCGCGACACGCTCACTTTGGTGCCCGTCCGCCGGTTTCTCGAGCTCGCCGAGGTGCGGCTCGCTTCGGGGGTCGCGCGGCGCCGAATGGCGGGCGTGCTCCAGCCCGGCCGCATCCCGTTCGCCTTCGACGCCGATTCGGGCACGGTCTCCCGCGGCGACAGCGTCTGGCGGGTTGCGCCGGAGGCGCTCCTTTGGCGGGGCGATGAGCTGTATGCCAGCACGGCCGCCCTCGGTGCCGCTCTTGGCATCGATTTCCAGGCCGACTTCGGCGAGCTGATCCTCGTGGCCAGCCATACCTCTGACCTTCCCGTCGTCCGCCGGCTGGCCCGGGAACAGCGGCGCCGCACGCTGCTCGGACTCCCCGCCACGACGCCCTGGGAGACCACCCTGGCGCGTAACCGGCGCGTCGCCGACGGCGCCGTCCTCGACTGGGCCTACACCGGCGCGCTCACCGATCCGGTGGGTGCCTCCCTGCTGCAGCTCGGGCTTGGCGCCGAGCTCCTCGGCGGCAGCCTCGAGCTGCAGTATGCGGGACAGCAGTCGGATGCGGGCGGCAGCACCGACCTGCGGTCGTCCTGGTCCGGCGTATGGCCGGGCGGACGCTGGCTCCGACAGCTCCGTCTCGGCGACATCGTTCCGGGCGCGCGGCGCGGACGCGTGCTGCGCGGCATCGAGCTCACCAACGCGCCGTTTCTTCGCCCGGCCGCCTTCGGCCAGGAGCTGCTCGACGGCTCACTCCCCGACGGCTGGGAGCTGGACCTCTATCAGGACCAGCAGCTGCTGGGCTATACGGCCGCCGGTGCCACCGGCCACTATGCCCTCGACGTGCCGCTGCAATACGGCGCCAATCCGATCGAGATGGTGGCGTACGGGCCCAATGGCGAGGTGGTGCACCGGAGACGGACAGTCCAGGTGCCGTTCGACCGCCTGCCCGACGGCCGCTTCGAATACGCCGTGAGCGGAGGCGCCTGCCACGGCGAGCCATGTGCTGGCGCCCTGTCGCTCTCGGCGCGATACGGCGTGACGTCCTGGCTCACCGCGGAAACCGGCTCCGATAACTTCTGGCGCGACTCGCTCCCCGACCTCTGGCATCCCTACGCGCTGGTGAGCGCCGCCGTCACCTCCTCCACCAGTCTGACGCTGGAGGGCGTGAGCCGAGGATTGGTGCGCGGGCGCGCGGACTTCGACCCCACGCCCGATCTGCATCTGGACGTCGAGCACACCAGGTTCGCCAGCGGGGTTCCCTCGCCGCTCATCAGCGGAGCGGAGCGGGATCGGACGGACGCGGTGGTCTTCTGGCGGACGCGTCCCGCCAGCGGCAGCATCGTGCAGCTCGCGCTCTCCCACACCCGGCTGGCCACCGGAGCCAGCGACGCCGAGCGGCTGGCGCTCACCTCGCGGTTGGGCAATCTGCGAGTGGTGACCGGAGTTCACCACCGCCGACTTCCCACTACCGCCGACGCCTCGCAGGTCGGCATCGATGGCGCGGGCGACCTGGTCCTGCGCGGCCCCGGCCCGGTCCTCCGGAACCTGTTCCTCCGCGGCGATCTCTCGCTCGAGACCTCGGGGCTCTCGCGGGTGACGCTCGGCGTCGGTCGCCAGCTCGCCGGCCCGATCCGGCTCGATGTGGGCGGCGGGTGGACCCGCGGCCAGGGCGGCATGGCGCTCGACCTGGCGCTCACCACCAATCTGCCCGGCCTGCGCGGCGTGAGTCGCAGCCGCTACACGGCGGCGGCCGGTCTCGAGGGGACCAATCTCCTCGAGGGCTCGGCAACCTACGACGGTCATCTGCGGCGGGTGGAGCTCGGAAACGGGCCGCTCATCGGGCGCGCGCGAGTGGTGGGACGGGTCTACCGCGACCTCGATGGCAACGGGATTCAAGGTACCGAGGAGCCCGGCGTCGCAGGAGTTCGGCTTCGGGTCGGCTCCCGCGGCGTCACGACCGACTCGCTCGGGCGCTACTCGGCCTGGGACCTCGTGCCGTTCGAGGCCACCTCGGTCGAGGTGGACACTCTCTCCATCGACGACCCGCTGTGGGTGCCGGCCTCGCTGGTCTACCGGCTGGTGCCCGGCCCCAACTCCTACGACGCGGTGGACGTGGCGCTGCTCCCGGCGAGCGAGGCGGCGGGCCGAGTGGTGCTCGGCGACGATGAGGCGGGCGTGGGCGGGGTAGCCGTGGTGCTCCGCCACGTGAGCTCGGGCGCCACCGTGCGGATCACCACGTTCAGTGACGGCTCGTTCTACGCGACGGGGCTGCGTCCGGGTGCGTACGAGGCGACGGTGACCCGCGAGACACTCGACCTGCTGAAGGCTCGGCAGACGCCGGCCAGCTTCGCGGTGGCGGCTCCTCAGAGCGGTCCGGTGGACGGCATCGTGGTTCGGCTGCGGCGGGAGCCGCAGGCCCCCTGACTCGAAGGGAGGTACAGGCCGCCCTCGCACAATGAGCGATACGAGGCGTCCGGATGGCCCGCTCCGCGCCTATTTCGTATCGCCGGTTCGTCCGCTGCTGCACCCGGGAGCGGTACCGTTCCCCAGGCCTCGATGTCAAGACTCGACTGCGCCAGAACTTCCGGCCCCGCCGCCCGGCCGGGGTGTCGAATTGCGTGACGCGCAGAATCCTGACGCCCTCCGTCAGTTCAGCCTATGCGAAAGCTGGCACGGCACTTGTAATTCCGCCACCCGAACCAGTGTACACGTACCACCGACCACCCTTTAGCCCCCGGAGTCACCTCATGCAGCTCGTCACGCGCGGAATGGCGGGTGCCCTCGCCCTGACCCTGGCCGCCGGCGTGGCCAACGCCCAGGTGGGTCTGACGTCCAGCCCCGCGACGGTGTCGCTCACGGCCACCAAGTCCAGCACGCTGACGCTGAGCCCCACCTCGGGAACCGCCACCCTCGCGAGCATCACCGACAGCTCCGCGGCCAACGTGTTCACTCCCGTCACGCTCACCACGGCGTGGAATCTGACGGCCGGTACCTCGATGAAGCTGGTGGGCTGGTTCGCCACCCCGGCACAGGCGATGGCCAATGGGACCGACTTCATTCCGTCGTCGAAGGTGGAGGGGCGGGTGGGAGCCACGGCGTTCGCGCCGTTCACCAGCGGCGCGACTGGCGGCGTCGGCGTGGCGAACGGAAGCCTGGTGCTCTACTCCCAGGCGGTGGGTGCCGGCTCGTTCCTCGGCAGCCGGTCGGATCAGCTGGACGTGCGGCTCAACCTGGCCAACACCTTCACGGTCGCGGGCAACTACACCGGGACTCTCAACCTCCAGGCCGTGGTTCAGTAGCGCATCATGCCCAATGCCCCGCGCGCCTGTGCGCTCTTGCTCCTGCTCTCGGGGGCGCCGGCCACGCGGGGCGTCGTGGCGCAGACGGGTCAGCTCGGGCCCGCGCAGATTCTGGCGTTGGTGGCCGCGTCGCCCAGCGTGCTGGGCGTGACGGTGACCTCGGGGGCGACGCAGTCGATCGCCAGCCTGACCGACAATGCGGTCAATTCCTTTCCGTCTCCGGTCGGGGTGCTGACCAACTGGAACCTCAACCCCGGGCAGACCGCATCCGTCTCCCTGGTGGCGTACTTCGCGGTTCCGGCGCAGGCGCTGGTCGGCGGCAGCACCCAGATCCCCTCCAGCCGCGTGCTGGGACGGATGACGACCGGCGCGCCGACCACGTTCACGGCCATCAACCAGGGCAGTGTGGGTGGCCTGGGCACGGCCGGCGGAAGCCTGAACCTGTTTACCCAGGCGATCAACGGCGCCAACAAGGTGGCCAGCCGGACCGACAACCTGGATCTGGAGCTCAATCTGGTAGGGTTCCCGACGCTGACGCCCGGTACCTACACCGGCACCCTGACGATCCAGGCGGTAACCCAGTAGCGTGGCGCTGGGGGTGGCGGTGGCGGCAGCGGCAGTGGCAGTGGCAGTGGATGGACTCACGCGGATACGGCCTGGCGACGATACTGAACCCTTGACCCGAGGTGGTACCCCGACACGACACTGACCCGAGGATACGACCTCATGGCGCGGCTTCCTGGCGGCTTCCCGCTCCGGCCCGTACTTTCGGCCAATGCGCCGATCCGCCCCCCTGCTGGCCGGAGCGATCCTGCTCCACACGGCCCCGCTGGCCGCTCAAGTCGGCTTGGCCTCCGTCCCTCGGTCCGTGACGTTGATCGCCACCCGTCTGCCCAGTGTATCCGTGACGCTGCCCGGCGGCGCCGCGGCCAAACTTGGGGATGTCCCCATTCCCGTGGCGACCTCATGGAGCGCTGACCCCGCCGAACCCGTGGCGGTCTCCCTGGTCGCGTTCGTCGAGGCGCCGGGATCCGCGGGAGCGTCCAGAAGCAGCGTGAGGCTGTTCACTCCGCCCATCCCTGCGCTCGAGGCGGGAAGCGGCCGCGGCGATGGAATCCAGGTCCGGATCGACCTGATCGATCGGCCCGACCTGATCGCGGGGACGTACCCCCGGACGCTCAATCTGGTAGCGATCACCCAATGAGGTCCCATGCGTTGGCTTCGTGCTCCCATCGCAGTCGTCGGGCGCGTTCGATGCCCGGCTAGCCGGCTGGCCCGGCTCGCCGGCCTGTTGCTGCTGGTTCCCCAACTCCTCCCCGCCCAGTCCGTCACTCCACCGATCGCCGAATACCAGGAGCATGCCAGCTCCAGCTTCCGGCTCAGCAACGGCAGCCTGTACCCGCTCAACGTGGTGCTCGAGGTCCGCGGGTTCCGGGTGACCGAACAGGGCGAGGTGGTGGACGTGCCGCTCGACACCACGCGTCTCCACCTCAAGCTCTCGGCGATGAGCTTCCGGATTCCTCCGCGGGCATCGTACACCGTGTTCTACGAGGCCAGTGCGGACAGCCTGCCGGCGTGGTTCAACATCATCAGCGCGATGACCGGAGCCCGGAGCGACAACGGCCTCAACGTCCGTATCCTGCTGCCGCACGTGGTCTACCTGAATCAGAAGCGACGGCTGGAATCCAGCGATGTGCTGGTGCGGACGATGGAGATGGATTCCTCCGGCCGGCGGGTGCGAGTGGAGCTGGAAAACCGAAGTGATCGCCTGGGCCGGATCATCGAGCTGACCGCCACGGACGGACATGCGCGCTCCGGGGCGAGTGGCGGCTTCCCCATCTTCCCCCACAGCCTGCGCTGGGTCGAGTCGTCCTGGGCCGGGGCCGAGCCCCCGACCAGGGTGATGGTTCGCACCGCCAAGTTTACGCTCGACACGATGCTCGCGCCGCCCATCTCCGCCGCGGCACCCTGAGCCGATGTTGCGCCGCCGTCCGTTGGGGCTCCTGCTCGCCGCGCTCGTAACGGCGCCCATCCTTCCTGCCGCCGCCCAGACCGTGGTGCAGCTCGAGGGCGGCGGCTCGACCCTGGTGAACGGCTACGGGGCCACGGCCAACTTCTGGCGGCCCGGAGCGGACGGCTGGATCGGGATCGGCTACCTCGATGGACTCCGGGTGGGCGCCTTCCTCCGTACTTCGGTGGGACGCGACACGCTGAGGCTCGGCAACGACGTCCTTCAGATCCGATTCCCCACCGACATCTTCAACAGCGGGCACAACCTGCTCGTCCAGGGCGCCGGCTGGACCGGCGGAGACGCGCGCACGTCCTATGCGTTGTTCGGCGGTGCCAGCTCCAGCGGCCTCGGCGCCCAGACCTTTCAGCCCACCAGCGTGGAGCGCCCGCTCGGGGCGCTCATCGTCACGCGGCGACTATCCCCGGTGCTTCGGCTCAGCGGCACGGCAGTGGTCGCGGAGCGCCAGACGGTGGTGCCGGGACTCGAATGGCAGCCGTCGCCCGATTTCACGGCGGCTCTGGCAGGCGGAATCGGGTCCGACCGGCCCTATGCCGCCTCCAGCGCCCAGTGGCGCCATGGGCCCCTCGGCGTTCGCGCGGCGTACGCCTGGAACCCCGACCGATTCCGGAGGGTGGCGGTACCGTCGCCTTACCAGACGGAGAACGATCGGGAGAACGCAGTCGTCACCTACGATCTCACGCCCGCCTTCAGCGTCGGAGTGGCCCGGCAGAACTTCGTGCAGGATTCGGCCGACTCGCGCCCGGCCGTGCGGGCCAGCGGCAACTCGGCCTTCGCAGGCGGGCGGCTGAGCGACTGGCGGGTCACCGCCGGCATCTACGATTCCCGCTCGCAGGGGATCCGCAACCTCAGCTCCTACTTTGCCCTCGGCCGGGAGCTCAGCTCCTGGCTCGACACGGAGCTCTTCATTCTGCAGAGTCGGCCCCAGGGGCAGCCGGTCGCGACCACGCCGCTCGCCAATCTCCGCTGGCACGTGGGCCCGCACCTCGGTCTGATGCAGCAGATCAGCTACCGCGACCGCCGGGCCACGGTGCTCTTCGGCGCCAGCGTGATCACCGGGATCGGGGAGTTCGGGGTGGACTATCAGATCGTTCACCAGCCGTTCCAGCCGTTCAAACCGTTTCGGAGCGCGCTCAACCTCACGGCTCGGCTGCAACTGGGAAGCTATTCGACCAACTTCGGCACCTACATGCGCCCGGATGGCGCGATGGACTACTCTGCCTCGGGCAGCACGTTCCTCTACATGGGCTCCTCCACTGGAGCGCAGCCGCTTCAGCTCCACACCGGCATCGCCCGCTACGTCGCTCGCGGCACGGTCCGCGACGAGTCCGGCGCCCCGGTAGAAGGCGCGGCGCTCGACCTCGGCGGACAGGTGGTCTTCACCAATGCGGAAGGCGTTTTCTTCCTGCGGGACAGCCGGCCCCGGCGACTACCGGTGACGATACTGCTGACCGAGTTCCTCTTCCCGGGACGCTGGGAGCTGGTCCACGGCCCGGCGGCAATCGACGCCCGGCCCGAGGGGCGGGACGCGCCCGCGGAATTCGTGCTTCGCCGGGCGGAGCCGATGCTCTCCCCGCCACCTGCCGCGCCGCCCGCGGCGAGTCCGGACACGTCCGACGCCCCGAGCGAGGAGAGCAGCGCTCCCATCGGAGAGAGCCACGCGGCGCCCGAGCCCGCGGTGCTCCCTCCCGTCGAGACGATCGATCTCGATCGTGATATCCTGGGCCCTCACCGGGTGCCGGCCCGCTTTCCCTGGGGATCGCGACGGATCTCACCGGTGTTCCGGCCGGCTCTCGATTCGTTGGCGGAACGGCTCGTGGCCACACCCGAGCTGGTGGTGGAGATCCAGGGACACACGGACGCCACTGGCGGCCGGCGGGCCAACCTTGCCCTATCGCTCGCTCGCGCCGATGCCGTGCGGCGCTACCTGGTGCGCCGGGGAGTTCCGTCCGAGCGGATCCATACGCGCGGGTTCGGCTCGAGCAGGCCCGCGGCGGACAATCGCAAGCCCGCGGGCCGGGCGTTGAATCGGCGAGTGGAGCTGCAGCGAGCCGAGGAGTAGCGCGCTCGCTTTACCGTACGTCGAGGAGCTCGACGTCGAACACCAGCGTTGCTCCTGGAGGGATATCCGGCGGCGCTCCACCGGCGCCATATCCCAGGTCCGGCGGGATCACCAGTGTGCGTCTGCCACCCACCTTCATCCCCGCCACTCCCTCGTCCCACCCGGCGATGACCTGGTGGGCGCCGAGCCCGAACTCGAACGGCTCGCCGCGGTCCCTGCTGCTGTCGAACTTCTTCCCGTCCAGTAGCCAGCCGGTGTAGTGCACCTTCACCTGGTGTCCCGGTGTGGCCTCGGCGCCTTGTCCCACCGTCACGTCCTTGTATCCCAGGCCCGAGGCGGTTCGCGTCACGGCCGTAATGTCCACCGGCGGGCCGCCGGCCTGGGCGGTCTCCGAGCGGGGAGCGCGGTCGCGGGACCCGCAGGCCGCCAGCAGCATGAGCCCGCCGAACAGTGGGAGCAATCGCATGAGTACCTCGAGCTGAGGAAAGTGAGCGTGGCTGGGTCCGGCAACGACAAGGCCGACCCGAAGGTCGGCCAGAGTCGGGACGGCGGGATTTGAACCCGCGACCCCTGCAACCCCATTGCAGTGCGCTACCGGACTGCGCCACGTCCCGTACTACGAGGAGCGGAAGTGTATCTCCAAGGTATTCCCGAGGGAAGGCCCGGTGGGCGGCGTACCTGGGCTCCGCGCCATGCCCGGGTGCAGATTGCGAGACTACCCCTGGAACGGGGCCCCGGCCAGCCCACCCCTGGGCCCGGTGACTCGCCCCACCTCATGCTCTGCCGCCCTACTCCGATACTAGAGGGGCCCCTTAAGGATCCAGCGGGCTGGTGGTCCGGCCCGGCACTTGCTTTGACTTTCGGCGCAGGGCGCCAACACACCGAGGCTGAAACGGAGGAGAGGGCGATGAGTCAAAGCGATGGAAGGCCGTGGGAGGGCGAAGGCGACCTTCCCTGGGACACACCGGACTCGGAATTGGAAGGCGGAGATCCGGAGGCGTGGCGGGGCGATGTGCACCTGGGGGACTGGCCGGAAAATCTCGCCGGTCCGGAGTATTGGCTCTACAAGAAAGAGGACAGCGATGAGTGAGCTCGGCTCACCGATGATGGAAGCCTGAGGGGGACCGGAACGCCGGTCCCTCGTGCTTTTAGGTGGTCCCACCCACCCTCCGTTTCATAGCCCCCTCCCCTATTGAAATTGCCTAGCCAGAACCCCTTGTCAGGACACGACATACACTGTCTTGACAGCAACTAAGTTGTTGTTAATTTGTATCTTACGTTGGGTCGTGAGGGGACGGGCCGCACTGCCGCTGTGAGTTCCCACCGCACGTTTCGGCTCTCTCACCCGCGATTTGCGCCCTGGCAATATGCGCAGGTCCGATCCGTCGCCCCAGCGACCTCGGAACCCGGAATCCAGTGGCGACACCACGGCACAGAGGCTCGGGCCCAACGGAGGGACCCCAGGGTATTCGGGGCAATGGAATCGGAAGCGGACCGCGGACACTCCGCGTGTCCCCACACGTAATCGGATGCTGGAGAGTGAGACGATGTCAGAGATGACGAATGCCGTTGAGGTCCCCGCCGCGTCGGCGGCGCCATGGGATCCGTTTCAACTGATGGACCGGATGGACGAGGAAGCGCTCCGCAAGGAGCTCGAGGGGGTCGCCAGCACCGAGCTGGTGTACGTGGTGAAGGAAGGCGGCCAGGAAGTCGTGGGGCTGTCCAAGACCGGGGTGGACGAATGCTGCATGGCGCTCGTCTCCCAGGGACAGGTCATCCGGGAAGAGGATCTCCAATACGAAGTCATCGGGGAGGCTGAAGATCGGGAGGCGCTGTTCAAGGTGAAGGCTGCCCGCTATGCCGTGTCACCCGCAGGACAGGAAGTCCGTCTGGACCAGGTGATCGGCGTCAAGCGTCAGCCCCTCTACTACGAGCCGGCGCAGCTCGATCTCGACGCCAAGGTCCCGAGCAAGAAGTACAAGGGAAGCACCTACCGCGAGCTGCTCGCCACCGACGACGGCCGGGATTACCTCGGCTGGATGGCGGAAAACTTTCAGGAGGGGCAGATCCGCGACTTCGTTCGCCGGATTCTCGCCGGTGAAGAGATCGTGGCCCAGCGCGGCCGGCAGCTCAATCCGCACTGGTACGAGGCCGGCGCCATGAAGGCGGCGCGGAACGCGCGCTTCCGCCTGATTCCGGGCAACGTGCGGGCCCAGGTCATCGCCAGCGCCAGGCAGCACGGCCAGGCACGCGTGGTCGAGGCGCGGACCGGCACTCTTCGTGGCGTCAACAAGGCCGTCCCGGCAGTGCCCGCGCCGCCAGCGCCCGCGCCGGCAGCGCCCGCGCCCACCCCGACCTTGCAGCCACCCCTGGCCGAGCCGATCAGCCGGGTCGGCCCGCACGCGCCCACCGAGAAGCAGGTCGCCTTCTATCAGCGGCTCGCGGAGTCGCCCGTCTTCTCCGAGGAGGAGCGGAAGCGGGCCTTCGATTGGCTGGCCAGCAAAGCCACTCGGCAAACCATCAAGGACCAGATCGACTGGCTCAAGCGGCAGGTGGAGACCCGCAAGGCCAACCGCGCCGGAGAGTCCGCGGCGTAACGGGCCGGCAGCGGGAAGGACGGAAAAGGCGGGAAGGTTCGGAAGTGCAGGGATTGGAAACCTTCCCCTCCTTTCCGCCTTTCCCGTCCTTCCCGCCCTTCTAACGAATCTCCCGCAGCCGTCGAAGCTCAGGTACCCTGAGCGCGGTCACCGCCACAACTGCCAGCGTCACCATCCCACCCAGCACCACCGAGGGCACGGTGCCCAGCAGCTTCGCCGCCACCCCCGACTCGAACGCCCCGATCTCGTTCGAGCTTCCGATGAAAATCGCGTTGACCGAAGACACCCGGCCCAACAGATGGTCGGGGGTCAGCACCTGCAGCAGGGTCGAGCGCACCACCACACTCACCGTGTCCACCATGCCGCTCAGCACCAGCAGTGCCAGCGAGAGTGGAACGCTGCGCGAGAGGCCGAACCCGATCATCGACAGCCCGAAGCAGGCGACGCTCACCAGCAGAGTCCGTCCCGCCCGCATGAGCGGCGGCCGGTGAGCCATCACGAGCGACATCAGCACCGCGCCGGCTGCCGGCGCCGCCCGCAGCACGCCGAGGCCTTTTGGACCCACATGGAGGATCTGATCGGCGAAGACCGGGAGCAGCGCTGTGGCTCCGCCGAAGAGCACCGAGAACAGATCCAGCGCGAGCGCCGCGAGCACCACCGGCTGCCGCCGGACGAAGCGCACTCCGCCAGCCAGGCTCTGCAGCACCGAATCCTCTGAGGGAGGCGGGACCTTGCGGACGTGATCGATCCGGGTGATCGATACCAGAGCGACCAGCATCAGTCCGACGTCCACCGCATACGCCGCCGTGGCCGTCCCGAAGCCATAGATCAGGCCGCCGAGCGCCGGACCCAGCACGGCGGCGAGCTGCCAGGTGGAGCTGCGCCAGGTCACGGCGTTGGGGTAGAGCGGCCGGGGCACCACCTCAGCGCTCAGGGCGGTGCGCGCGGGCTGGAGGAAGCTGCGGGCGATGCCGCTCAGGAAGATCACCAGGTAGATCGGCCACACCTGGCCCTCATGGATTAGCCCCCGCCGGATGGTGAAGGTGAGCAGCGAGACCGAGCAGACCAGCAGCGCTACCAGCGCCATCCGGGCGATGGCCAGTCGGCGGGACCGATCCGCCACATGACCGGCCGGCAGGGCGAAACCGATGAACGGGATCGCCTCCGCGAGACCGATCAGGCCGAGCGAGAGCGGGTCGTGCGTGAGCGCGTAGATCTGCCAGGCAACCACGACGGCTTGGAGCTGGGTCGCCACGTTCATCGTGAGCAGGCTGACGATGAACCAGCGGAAGTTGGGAATGCGGAGCGAGGCGTAGGGATCGTGGCGCGCGAGAGGGAGAGTCATCGGGCCGCAAAATAGCGCGTTTTGCAGACGGCGCCGAAGTTTGCCGGTGCCACTTCACGCATCGTCCCGTTTTGCTGCCGCAACTCACTGAGCTGCAATGGGTTGGGTTTGTTCGTCCGGCGGCCCGTTTTGTGCTCTTTCGACCCTCGATTCCGGGCGCCATCGCCAGCCCCCTTCTCCGCCAGTCGACATGAAGCGATCGCTATTCCTCTGCACCGCCCTTCTCGGCGCTACGGCCTGTGCGGCCGGCATTCCGCCCGCACCGAGCGCGGAGCCGGTTGCCGCGGCGGTGCAGGACTCACTGGTGCCTGTGGTCGATCTCTCGGCCGTGTCCGGTGAGGCCGCCGCGGACGCAGTGGTGCTGAACGATCTGGCCGTGACCGCACCGGATCCCGCCGTCGTCCCCGCCTTCGACGCCCAGCGCGTCCGCTGGGACATCGACGTCAAGACCTTCGCCAGCCACCCGCGGGTGCAGTTCTACCTCGGCTACTTCCAGGCCCCCGCCCGGTCTCGGATGCAGGTCTTCCTTGCCCGCGGCGCCCGCTTCGAGCCGATGATCCGCCAGCGATTCGAGGCCGCCGGGCTTCCCGGCGACCTTGGCTACCTGGCCCTGATCGAGAGCGGCTACTCCAGCGAGGCGGTGAGCCGGTCCTACGCCGTGGGCATGTGGCAGTTCATGCGGGGAACTGGCCGCGGCTACGGCCTCCGGGTGGACTCCTGGGTGGACGAGCGGCGCGATCCGGTGAAGGCCACCGACGCCGCCGCTCGTCATCTGAGCGATCTGCGCCAGCGGTTCGGCTCACTCTATCTCGCCGCGGCGGCCTACAATGCCGGCGCTGGCAAGGTCTCCCGCAGTCTCGGAAAGCTGGAGTGGGACGCTCCCGCCGTGGCGGACACGCCTGAGGCGGACAGCGCGGAATCCGACACCACCGATGCCGACAGCACCGCGGCCGACCCCGACACCCTGGCCGAGGAGGACGACAGCACCCTGGCGGAGGCCGACTCCACCGCCGAGGAGTTGGAGGTGGCCGCGGACGTCAACCTGGTCACCAGCGATGCCGCCTTCTTCCGGCTCGCGTCCAACGATCTCCTCGCCGCCGAGACCCAGGACTACGTGCCCAAGCTGATCGCGGCCGCTTTGATCGCGAAAGAGCCCGCGCGCTACGGGCTGACGCCGGTGTCTGACGCTCCGTTCGCCTACGACTCGCTGATGGTCACCGAGGCGACCGGACTCGACGTGGTGGCCCGGCTGGCCGGAACCAGTGTTACGGAGATCCATCAGCTCAACCCCCAGTATCTCCGGCTCGCGACTCCGCCGCATTCCAGCATGGTCATCCGGCTTCCTCCCGGCACCGGCCCGACGGTCGCGGCCAAGTACGCCGCGCTCCCGGCCAGGGCCCGGGTGCACTTCCTCTCCTACGCCCCTCGGCGCCGCGAGCGGCTCACCTCGGTCGCGGCGCGCTATCACCTCCCGGCGAGCGAGATCCGGTTGGCCAATCCAGGGGTGCGTTCGGCCTGGGCGGCGAAGGGCACACGGCTGGTCATTCCGGCGGTGGCCGTTCCGTCCCGCCTGGCGATGCAGGCCACCGGCACCATCGGCTCCTCCCACGCGCACCGCCGTGGCGGTCGCGGCATCCACCGGGTACGCCGGGGCGAGACGCTGACCGGCATCGCCCGGCGGTACCGGGTGTCGGTGCTGGCGCTCCGGCGGGCCAATGCTCTCTCGCGCTCGCGCGACGTCATCCGTGCCGGAATGCGCCTTCGCATCCCCGGCTGATCCATTCACCCTTCACCGACTCGCCAGGATCCAATGTCCGCCGCCCTGAGTGCCGCTGCCGCCAGCCAGACTGCTCCAACCGCCCCGGTGTCCACCCGCGTGGCGATCGCCGTACTGGGCACCATGCTGTTTCTCATCCTGGCCCTCACCGTCCTGCTGGTGCATTCCACCTGGGTGAACCCGGCGAGCGCGGCGGAGCTTCCGCCCGCGGTCGACCAGAGCATCATCGCCCAGCGTTGACGGTCTCCGTCCGGAGCCTCCTCGCCCTCGCGGTCACTCTCGCGTCCCCGGCGGGCACGCCGCGGCCGGATGCTCAGGTGTCCGGCTACGCCGCGATGGGGCCGGACATCGGAGATACGCTCCACCCTGCTGCGCCCGTGGCTCCCGGTGGCCGCGCCGCGTTGGGCGGAGGCATCGCCATCGACGGCTATCTCTCGCCTCGCGGCCTGCCGCCCCTCCGCGGCCAGGTGCTGGTGACCGACAGCGGGCTGGTCTTTCATTCCGCAGACAACAGCGTCCGCGCCACCTTTCCTTTGATCGGTCCGGTACGGCAATCGGGCGGACGGCTCTGGCGTGCGCCGGCCGTCTCGCTGGCGTATGCCACCGAGCGCGGCGGCGGGACGGTGTACCTGTTCCGGATGGACGGGGCGGTATTCGAGACCCGGATGCCGGGCCCCCTGCTCGAAGTGGCCGGTCATCCGGCCTGGCTGGACAGCCTGGTCTCGCGCGAGTGGGCGGTGTACGGGCCGGTGGTGAGCGTGGGCGACACGGCGTCGGCCACCCGCTCGGTCCAGACACTCGCCCGCAGCAGCTTTGCCGACTCGCTCTATGCCCTCTTCGGGCGGCCGAGCTGCCCGTTCGGTCTGGTGGGTGAACGCGGGCGCAGCGCGGGCCGGCTCGGCGAATACATCGCGTCCCGCGACTCGCTCTCGCTCGACCCCTGGCACATCGGCAGCGAGGCGCAGATGCGGCACGCCTTGGCCCACGAGCTGGCCCACCGGTGGCAGGCCCGGGCGCCCGCGCAGTTCGCGATCCTGTGGCAGGGCGTACCCCCGATTCAGGACCCCAAGCGCTACGGACACGAGAGCATCTCCGAGCACCAGGCAGAGGCGGTCGCCTTCGCCATCCACTTCCTCCAGACCACCGCCGCGGCTGACCCCACCGCCGCCTCGAGCGACCTGCTGGAGCACTACGAGCTGCTGGTGCCGGGGACCAGCGTCATGGCGCGCTATCTGGCGCTGCAGCCGCTCTACCGCAGGCACCCGCTCCGGAAGCTCCTCACCACCGGTCGCATCGTCTAAGCCCAAGTCGCTCCGGTCCGGCCGTCTGTGTTGCGGCGCACGGCGGGCCCGCCCCCAATCGTCTATCTCTCAGCCTTGACTCCTGGGAGGAGACGATGCCAGTCACCCTGCAGTGCCTCGAGTGCGGCTTTCAGATCACCGTAACACTCTCCAAGCCGGAGACGGCCGGGGCCATCGCGGAGTCGATCTCCTGCGGCCATTGCCGGTGCCGCCGCTGGGTCCCTGCCTAACGGGTGACCGGACTCGGATGTCTCTGGGGGATACGGCCCGCTTCGAAACGCTGCTCCTGCTCCGTGTCATCCTCGCCGGCGGGCTTGCCGCGGTGATCGGCTGGGAACGGGAGCACGCGGGCAAGGCCGCCGGCTTTCGCACCCACATGCTCGTCTGCATGGCGGCCGCGCTCTACACCGCCATTGGGACGATGGAGCTCGACGATGCCGCGGCGCGGCCCGAAGGGCTTCGGTCCGATCCGATCAGGGTGATCCAGGCCGTCGCCCTGGGGATCGGGTTTCTCGGGAGTGGCGTCATCCGCATCGCCAAGGACAGCGAAGAAGTCCTGGGGCTTACCACGGCCGCCTCGATCTGGGCCACCGCGGCCATCGGAATCGCGGTGGGGTATGGGCGCTTCATTCTGGCGGTCGGGGCCACCCTCCTGCTGGCGCTGGTGCTTCACGTGCTCCCCCGGGTAGAGCGGCCGTAAGCGGGCCTGGAGCGATCTCCGCGTTTGGCGGGCGCGCGCCCGCTCGCTAGATTTGAGCTCCTTTCTCAACCCGCAGGGCCATGACGACCCGACCCCGCCTGACCCGGACCGCATGTGTGGCGCTGGCCTGTCTCGTGGCCGGGCCGCGGACGGCGATCGCGCAAGCCTTCGCCTGGAAGAGCGGCGTCATCTTCTACGGCGACAACACCGAATTCTTCAATCCCTACCGCACCGGGCAGACCATCCTCGGCGCGCAGCTGGAGACCTACCTGTCCGCCGTGCTGGGCCCTCGCACCGAGATCATCCTCGGCGCGTATGGCAACCATCTGAGCGGCCGGAGCGACTTTCTCGACACGGTCAAGCCGCTGCTCGGGTTCCGCTACCGCACCAAGAGCTCCCTCGGCGTGCTGGGCACGCTGGTGACCGAGGACCGCCACGGCTATCTCGAGCCGCTCGAGGTGAGCACCCTCGAGTTCACCCGTCCGGTGGAGTACGGGCTGCAGTGGCGGGAGGACCAGCACAGTTTCGGAGGGGAGATCTTCATCGACTGGCAGCACCTCAACACTCGGGACAGTCGGGAGGTGTTCGACTACGGGCTGCTGCTGCACGCCCGGCCGACGTCATATCTGACGCTCGAGTTCCAGGGGCACGGCCTGCACCACGGAGGGCAGCTCTACACCGCGGGCGTGCCGGTCACCAACAACGAGGTCGCGGCCGGTGGTGTTCGGGTGCATGGCGGGCTGCCGGTGGCTGGCGCCAGCGAGCTCGCGGTGTTCCTGCTGGGGAGCCACGGGAACATCGAGGCGTTTCCTCCGGCGGGGAGGCCGGATCATGGGCACGGCACCTACGTGCGGGGGTCAATCGCGCCGCATGGGTGGGCCGAGCTGTTCACGATCCAATGGTGGGGACGCGACTTCCTGTCGGACGAAGGGGACAACAGTTACGGGTCGACGGGCTCGGACCCGGCGTACTACCGCTCGAGCCGGCGATATCAGGAGTACGGTATCGCGCGACGCACCACCATCGAGTCGGCGATCACCCTGGACACGGAGCTGCGGTTCCACCGGTTCGACGATCTCAACAGCATCGCGCTGGGGCACTCCAAGTGGGAGTACTCGTACCGGCTGGTGGTGCGGGCGCCGTTCGAGGTGGGGCTGGGGCGGGCGGAGCGGGACTAGCGGGAAGGAAAGCGATTGCACGCCGGCCTCAGTGTCGCAGGTGCTTCCCATAGAACGCCACCATCCGACGCGCCGCGTCCACCGCGGCGGCCCGGGTCCATTCGTAAATCACGTGGCCCTGCCCCGCATACGAGGCGAACTCCGCCGGCCGGCCGAGTCGTTGGAGGGCGGTAAACAGCTTCTGGCCGTCGTGGTACGCCGCGTCGTGATCGCCGTGCACGATCAGGAGCGGGGTCATGATGCTGTCCGCCTGATAATAGGGCGAGTTGTCGATGTAGCGCCGGAGATTGGCCCAGGGGTGCGTGCCCATCCGTGCCTGCCCCTTCTCGTTCCGATCGGGAGAGCGGGCAGGTCAATGCATTGTAAGATGGGTCCTCATGCGAACGGCCGACAGGGTGCATGCCACATACGGGACGCCGAGGCCGCGAGCAGCGCAGGCTTGAACAGGAGACCTCTCACAAGCCCACAGCAATAGGCGCTTCTTGGCGCGAGAGCCTTACGCACAGCCGGGTATCAAAACGCCCGCCAAGTTTGGCGGGCGGTGACGATCGCGGAGCGAGCTGCCGAGAGCCACTGGTCGGATTTGAACCGACGACCGCTCGATTACGAATCGAGTGCTCTACCCCTGAGCTACAGTGGCGGAGAAGCAAGACGGGGGCGCACGGCGGTGCGCCCCCGATGCGATGCCCTGGCGCGGATTCGAACCGCGACGCCTTTCGGCACTACCCCCTCAAGATAGCGTGTCTACCAGTTTCACCACCAGGGCGCTGCGGGCGTGCAAGATACCCCCCGTACGAGAGGGGGTCAAGCGAGAAACGGCCGCACTAAAACAGCCGAACTCGCACGGAAAACGGGTTGTCCGCGATCAGCACGCCGTTGAGCGAAATGTCGATGGTATACGTGTCCGGCGTGGGTGGATGGAAGCTGGCCGT